>JAICVV010000450.1 GCA_025935155.1 Alphaproteobacteria bacterium | reverse complement strand
GGCTTGGCATCCGGCGATATCGATATTGTCGTCGGCACGCACGCGCTGCTCGCCAAAGGTATCAGCTTCGCCAATCTCGGCCTCGTGATTGTTGACGAGGAGCAGCATTTCGGTGTGGCGCACAAGGAACGCCTGAAAGCGATGAAAGCGGATGTGCATGTGCTCACGCTCACGGCCACGCCCATCCCGCGCACGCTGCAGCTGGCGCTCACCGGCGTGCGCGATCTCTCGCTGATCACCACGCCGCCGATCGATCGCCTGGCGGTGCGCACGTTCGTCACGCCGTTTGATCCGCTGGTGATTCGCGAGGCGCTGTTGCGCGAGCATTACCGCGGTGGGCAGAGCTTCTACGTCGCCCCGCGCATCAAGGATTTGCGCGAGACCGAAGAATTCCTGCGCGACACGGTGCCGGAAGTGAAGTTCGCCATCGGCCACGGACAGATGCCGGCCGCGCAGCTGGAAGATGTGATGACGGCCTTCTACGAGGGCCGCATCGACGTGCTCGTCTCCACCAACATCGTGGAAAGCGGCCTCGACATCCCCACCGCCAACACGCTGATCGTGCACCGCGCCGACCGCTTCGGGCTGTCGCAGCTTTATCAATTGCGCGGGCGCATCGGGCGTTCCAAGCAGCGCGCCTATGCCTATCTCACCACGCCCGCCGACCAGAAGCTCACCGAAACCGCCGAACGGCGGTTGCAGGTGCTGCAATCGCTGGATCAGCTGGGCGCGGGCTTCTCAGTGGCGAGCCACGACATGGATATCCGCGGCGCCGGCAATCTGCTCGGCGAAGAACAGTCCGGCCATGTGCGCGAGGTCGGCATCGAGCTTTATCAGGAGATGCTGGAGGAAGCGGTTTCTTCCTTGCGCGCGGGCGGCGATCAGGCCGAAACGGCCGAGCAGTGGTCGCCGCAGATCAATATCGGCACATCGGTGCTGATACCGGAAGCGTATATCGGCGACCTCAACGTGCGGATGGCGCTGTACCGCCGCCTCGCCACCCTGGAAGACCGCGCCGACATCGATCGCTTTGCCGCGGAACTGATCGACCGCTTCGGTCCGTTACCCGAAGAGGTGCAGCACCTGCTCGAAATCGTCGCCATCAAGCATCTCTGCCGCGCTGCGATGGTGGAGAAGATCGAAGCAGGCCCCAAGGGTGCCATCCTTACCTTCAAGAATCAGACCTTTCCCAATCCTGCCGCGCTGGTGCGATTGATCCACAAGCATCCCGCCGTCATGAAGGTGCGCCCGGATCAGAAGGTGGTGGTGTCACGCGACTGGCCATCGCCGGAAGCGCGCCTCAAAGGCGCGCGGGCGGTGCTCTCCCAACTCGCCGACCTCGCCGAAGCGGCTTGAGCGGTCAGGCCGTGTGGTGTGCGACCACGTGGTCCTTGATCGGACTATACGCCGATACCGGGAGAATATGGCGCCTCACCAACTCGTCCTTACTCTTGTAGGGCCGCCCCTGGATGATTTTCTTCGCCATCGCAGGCCCGATGCCCTGCAACTGCTCCAGATCGTTTTCTGAAGCCGAATTAATGTCGATTATCCTGTGCGTGGCGGTTTGCGCGGGAGCGGCGCCGGCGGCT
>JAICVV010000198.1 GCA_025935155.1 Alphaproteobacteria bacterium | reverse complement strand
GGGCTGGGGCGAGCAGAGCGCCCGCAAGCTTTTCGAAGCCATCGATCGCCGGCGCGAAATTCCGCTGGACCGTTTTATCAACGCGCTTGGCATTCGCCATGTCGGTGAGACGACGGCGAAGCTGCTCGCGCGCACGTATCATACCATAGACGTCTTCGTTGCTGCGATGGAAGGCACGAACGCCGTAGAAGAATTGGATGCCATCGAGGGGATTGGGCTGACCGTGGCCGAGGCCGTGAAAGACTTCTTCGACGAGCCCCACAATCGCAAAGCGGTAAATCATCTGCTGGACCAGGTGACGGTCACGCCGGTTGCGGCGATACGGGCCACGAATTCGCCGGTCGCAGGAAAAACCGTGGTGTTCACCGGTACGCTCGAAAAGATGACCAGACACGAGGCGAAATCGCGCGCTGAAGCACTCGGCGCAAAAGTCTCTGGCTCCGTATCTTCGAAAACCGATCTCGTGGTGGCGGGCTCGGGCGCGGGCTCAAAGCTCATGGAAGCGAAGAAGCACGGCGTACAGGTGCTCGATGAGGACGGCTGGCTAAAGCTGACCGAGAGGAGTTAGAGCGAGGTCATCTAAGATGGAAAATTTCCTGGTCCCTGATGTCGACGATAATCTGATTGCACGGCTTGAGGAGAAGGCCCGCCGATCCGATACGACGCTTGAGGAACTTGTGCGCTGCATATTGCCGGACGCAGCGACCAAAGTCTGCATTACAAATTGTGAGGAGGGGAAGGAACGGGGCGATCCACGGTGAATGGGAACGCCTGCCTAAAGCGGCTTGTCCATCAAATGTTCGGCGCAGCGCCATACGGTGGTGTTGCCTTCGGAAACGCAACGCACCGGCCGCAGCTGCGGCCAGGAAGGAATGTACGCGTATCGCAGCGAGCCATCCCGCGGCTCGTAGCGGATGTCAGGCACCTCCGGCAATGCGGGCAGATAGGCCGGAGTGAGCATGCCCAGTGTCACCGGAAATTCGCCCTTGTCGTGGCGATAGCTTTGCAACGCCATCATGATCTGATTGGCGTCGCGCCGGTAACTCATTCCTGCGGGATCCTGATTGACGTCCCACACCGAGCAGCCAGAGAGCAGGCTAAGCATAACCAAGCCGATGACTGCACGTTGCATGTAAGCCCCTTCGCGATGCTGGCCGCTCAGGCCGACAAAGCCTTTGCCAGAATGGGAAGGCTCCTGTCCATCCGGTAGTCGACCGAACTATGGTCGTCCGGGAATTCCTCATAGGTGTGCGCCACGCCCAGCCGCTCCAGCGCGCGGTGAAAGCGCCGCGCGCCATAAACCAGATTGTATTGATCGACGTCGCCGCAATCGATATACAACGCCCTCATCTGCTTCAGCCCGGACCCGCGTTCCTCCGCCATTACGCATGGGTCCCATTTGCGGAAATTCGCCCAGCGCTCGGGGATGATTTCGCAGGTATCCATTGTCACCGGCAGGCGTACACCGAGGTAGACGTCGAGATCGGGATCGTAGGTGGCGCACATGGCGAGCGTCATCAGGTCGTGGACATCGCTGTCCTTGGTTTTCGGCGCGGCGTAAAACGCCTCGATCCATTTCTGGATCGAATTGCCATGCTTGGCGAGGGCGCGCAGCAGTTTCGGGAACTCCGGCAAGTAGCACCACTCGAAAGCCATGTCGCCGGAATGGCACGCAGCCGCCGCCCAGAAATCCGGATGCAGCAGCGCGTGCGCGATGGAGCCGTAGCCGCCGGAGCTCTTGCCGAAGCAGCCGCGCTTGCCGGCGCCGCCGCATTCGAACTTTCCTTCCACGAACGGCACGCATTCGTTAAGCAGGAAATCGTCCCAGCGCCCGACCGCGGCGCTGTTGATGTACTGGTTGCCGCCAAGTTTGGTGAAGCAGTCCGGCAGCGCGACGACGCAAGGCGGCATTGCACCGGAGGCAATGAGGCGATCGAGCCGTTCGGGGAGATTTTCGCCGAAGTTTTTCCAGTTAGTGTGCGCCGGACCACCGGCGGTGAAGCCCACCAGATCGAGCAGCAGCGGCAATCCGCGCCCGTCACGCCCCGCGGGCACATACACATCGACGATCCGCTCGGTGGGATCGCCAAGCATGTTACTCTTCAGTACCGTGCTCTCGATGCGAAAGCGGTGAATTTGCCCCGGCGCCGCAGTGTGATCTTTGCGCATCAAACGTCTCGCGTCGCGTGCTGCAGCCATTCGCGGGTTTCGGGATCTACCTGCGATGAAAGCGTTTCACGCACCCGCTTGTGATATTGGTTCAGCCATACGCGCTCTTCATCCGATAGTAATTTCACTTCCACCAGGTTCAGGTCGATGGGTGCAAGCGTGATGGTTTCGAATTCCATCATCGGCCGGTCGCCATCCGGAATGGGTTTCGGTTCCGTTACCACAACCAGATTCTCGATGCGGATGCCGTATTCGCCTTCCTTGTAATAGCCGGGCTCGTTGGAGCAGATCATTCCAGGTTTCAACGGCTGCAGGACCGGCCGCTTCGAAATGTTCTGCGGCCCTTCATGCACGGATAAGTAAGAACCCACGCCATGACCGGTGCCGTGATCGTAATCGAGTCCGGCATCCCACAGCGGCTTGCGCGCGAAGGCGTCGAGTGCCGCACCCGTCGTGCCTTCGGGGAAGCGCATCATCGCCAGCGCGATGTGGCCCTTCAGCACCCGTGTGAAGCGGTCCTTCATCTCAGCCGTGGGTTCGCCGGCGATCATCGTCCGCGTCACATCGGTTGTGCCGTCGGGATACTGGCCGCCCGAATCGATCAGGTAGATTTCGTCGCGATTGATTCTGCGGTTGCTGGATTTGGTAACGCGGTAGTGTGGCAGCGCGGCGTGAGGTGCCGCGCCGGAAATGGAATCGAACGACAGATCGGTCAGCGCGCCGTTCTGACGGCGGTAGCCCTCCAGCGCCTCGGCCGCTTCGATTTCCGTGAGATGCCCATTGGGCGCCTCGCGCGAAACCCAGGCAAGGAAACGGGTCAGCGCAGCGCCGTCGCGGATGTGCGCTTGCCGGGCGCCTTCAGTTTCCACCGCGTTCTTGCAGGCTTTTGCAAGCTGGATGGGATCGGGCGCGCGCTTGATGTGCGCCCCAGCCTCGTCCAGCCGCGCAAAGGCCGCCGCTGCCGTCCAGTTGGGATCGGCGATGACGGTCTTGCCGCCCAGCGTGTCGAGGGCCGTCGCAAACTCTTTGGGATCGCGCACACGCACCGCATTGCCGAGATGCTTCGACAATTCCGGCGAGGTCTTGCGTGCGTCGACGAACCAGTCAACGGAACCGTCAGCGTTCAGGATAGCGTAGGACAAAACGAACGGCGTGTGTGGCGTGTCGCTGCCGCGCACATTCAGCAGCCAGCAGATGGAGTCGGTTTGCGAAATCATCGCCGCATCCGCGCCCTGCTTCTTCACCTCTTCGGCGATGCGGGTGCGTTTGGATTCCGCGCTTTCGCCGGCCATCTCAGCGGGATGCGGTTTCGCTTTGTCTGATGGCGCGGCAGGGCGATCCAGCCACACCGCATCGATGGGGTTGCCGTCCGTTGCAACCAGCGTTGCGCCGGCTTTTTCAACCGACTGGCGCAATGCCTCCGCGCTGGCGGCGGAAAACACCCACGGATCGTAACCGATGCGCGCGCCCTTCTGCGCGTTCGCCTCAAGCCAGGCGTTTGGCCCTTCGCTCACCAGATCGCGCGGCTCAAACAGTTTGGTGTCGGTTTGCTGACGCACCTGCAGCGTGTAACGTCCGTCCACGAAGATGGCGGCCTTGTCTTTCAGGACCATGGCCGCGCCGGCGGACCCCGTGAAGCTCGTAAGCCACGCCAGCCGTTCGTTGCAGGCGGGCAGGTACTCGCTCTGATATTCGTCGGAATGGGGAATAACGAAGCCATCGAGTCCTCGCCGTGCGAGTTCTTCCCGCAAGGCGGCAAGGCGTGGTGCAGCGGTGGCGGCATCGGAAAGGTCTTCGAACAGCTGATAAGGACGATCCATGGCATGACCTGCTTTGGGGAGGCGCGAACCTATCCTTACGCCCGCGGCCTCTCAAGCACGATGGCACTCCAGGGGCCGTCACGGCGGATGTGACGCAACACAAGGCCGTGCGGGCGGTAGAAGCTGAGCACGAGGTTCTCCTGCCAACATAGCAAGCCCGAGAGCACCAGCGTTCCCCCGCGTACCAATGAGCCGGCGATGCTCGGCGCGAGGCGTGTCAGCGGCTCGGCGAGGATGTTGGCGAGGATCAGATCGTATGGCGCCTGCGCAGCCAAAGCGGGATTCGCCAAGCCATCCGCGACAAACGCATGCACCAGCGTGCTTTCGCCGTTCGCTCGCGCATTGGCGCGCGTCACCTCTATGGCAACGGGATCGATATCGGAGGCAATCACCCGCTGGCGCCATAGCTTGGCCGCGCCGATCGCTAGCAATCCTGTGCCGCAGCCGAGATCGAGCACATTCGCGTAGCGCCGGCGCTTCGCCAGATCGCTCAAAGCCGCAAGGCATAGCGCCGTTGTTTCGTGATGGCCGGTCCCAAAGGCCAGCCCCGCTTCGATGCGAATGGGAATGACGCCACGCGGCACCTCTCCCAAATCGTGCGCGCCATAGATGAAGAAGCGGCCCGCCCGTACCGGCGGCAAGCCCTGCTGGCTGAGCTTGATCCAGTCAGCGTCCGGCAGCAGCGCGACATGCACCGCACGGCCCGCAAGCCGCGACAGCAGATCGCCGTCGGGCATGTTTGCGTACAGCGCTTCGACTGTC
>JAICVV010000042.1 GCA_025935155.1 Alphaproteobacteria bacterium | reverse complement strand
TCCGGGATGAACACGGTCTCGAACTCCGCGCCGCCTGTGCCGCGCAGCAGCCATTTGCGGGTGCCGTCATTGGAAATCTGTTCGGTGACGATGTCCGGCCGCGCCAGCGAAAACCGCTCTGCCATCTGGCTGCGAAAGTCCTTCGCCAGATTGTTCATTCCGGCGAAATCGCGGGTGCCATGAACGTAGACCCAGTTCCACAGCTGGCGCGCGCGCATGCTGACGGCCGTTTCCGGCACGCCCGCGTCCGCCAGCGCCGCTTTCAGGCCATCAAAAGACAAGCCGACAAGAGAGGTCAGAGCCATGCGCTCCATATAGGCGGTTTCGCCGCGTTTTGCCTACCGTTCGGCATAGCTGATGCCGACCCAAACCTGCCGCGGCTGGCCGTAGGAAATCACGGTGCCAAGCAGCGGATCGGTGGCTGCGGCCGTCGCGACATTCGCATTGGTCACGTTATCGGCGGCGACATACACCGCGAAGGCATCGGCGATGGCGTAGGAGGCGCGCAGGTCGAGCGTCAAAGCCCCGCCCAGGCGCAAGGTGTTTTGGTCGTCCTCGAACCGCAGGCCTTCCCAGTGAAACTGCGCTTCGAGCGATAGTGCCGTGATCGGCTGCCAGGTGCCGCCGGCCGTTGCCATGGTGCGCGGCGCCTGTGCAGGGCGAAGGCCATCCAGCTGACCTGACACGAATTGCGCATCCGTGTAGGACAACGCCACCCAGCCGCTGAGGTTTTCGCTGAACGCTTCCGCCACCTGCCCCTCGAAGCCGAAAGCCTGCACGTCACCCGCATTCTGCCGTTGCTGCAGATCTTCGCCGATAGTGACGTTGGCGATCGCACTATGCAGCTCGTTCCAGAAGCCGGTCGCATCCCAGTGCAGGGAGCCCCATGCGCCCCCATAACCGACTTCCGCACCGTACAGTTTCTCCGGCCGCAGATCGGCGTTCGCATTCGTCACGACATTGCCCACGCGAAACGGACGATAGAGTTCATTCAACGTCGGCGTGCGGAAACCGGCATAACCCGCAGCGCGCAGATATTGGCCATCGTTGAAGTTGCGCCGGATGCCGCCGCGTCCGGTGGGCACGATGCCGTGTTTGCCCGCGAATTCCTGCTGGTTGGTGACGTCGCCGCTGAGGCGATCGATCTCCACCAGATGGCCTTGCGAGGTGGCCCAATAGTCGGCACGGCCGCCCAGGGTCAGCAGCCATTGGCTGGTATCGATGGCGCCCTCGCCATAGAGGCCGCCCACAATCGAACGCCCGCCGGAACGGCGGAAGCCTTCGAATGCGGTGCCGTCAAAATGAAACAGCTCGTGCGATTCACCGGAGTCGTCGCGCAGATCGGCGCCCGCTTCCCAATGAAAGGCACCGCTCTCGCCGAGCAGCGCAGCGTTGAAACCAAGGCCGAGCGCCGGTGTGGCGAACTGATCGTTCGCGGGTGTGGTGTCAATGCGGCCCGGCGCAACCGAAACAGATTCATTCGAAAAATTGCTGCGCAGCAGCCACCCCTGCACGCGCCAACCGATATCACCCGATGGCGCTTCCGCGAACGTAAGGCTTGCCGTGTAACCGCGCGCAGCGGACGTGGCGCCCACAATGCCGGCGCCGCGGCCTTCATCGTAATAGCTGATGCGCGCCGACGAAAGCACGTCGCCGATTTGCGTTTGCGCCCGCAGCGATGCCGAGCCGCCGTCGAACCACACATGATTGTCTGCCGCGCCGCGATCCGGCTCCTGCACAGGAATCCAGCCATTGGTGCGCTCGCCCGACACGCTCGCAAAAAGATCGACATCGTCGATTGTCGTGCCACGCGAGATGCCGCCCCGCACAGAATCGAGAGAGCCGCCTTCGATGTCGGCAATGCCCTGCGAGGAGTCGCGCTCCGTCAGCAGAATGGTGCCGGTGAGCGCGCCCGCGCCATAAGGCCCGGCGCCCGCGCCCCGAATGATTTCCGCCCCGCCGATGTCTTCGGAAGGCAGCTGCGTCCAGATCACCCAGCCGCCGAAGGGATCGTTCATTGGCACGCCATCGAGCAGCACCAGTGCCCGGCTCGTGCCGGACGGCGCGATGGCGCGCAGCGACACACCCTGCGTGCTTGCGTTCGCGCTGACGCTGTTGGTGCGGCGAAACAGCGACAACCCTGGCACCTGCTCAAGCGAGCGATCCAGCCGGTCGGACGTCGAAAGCTGATCGGCATCCAGCGTCACGCTGGAAAAAGCAGGGCTGCCGACCGCCTCCGGCAGCTTGGTGCCGGTCACCACCACCTGTTCCACATCCTGCGCGCGTACAGATGTTGGCGCAACGCCGCATGCGAGCGCGCCAACGACGAACGCGGCCAGCCTCCGCGCGCGCGGTTCAGTTACAGAAATGGAATTCCTCCCGCTCAGGCCCGAAATGCCTTCCGGACCGCAGACAACTTACGCTATGTTTATCCAATTAGGGGAGATGCTCATCATGAAATCTGCAATCGGGTTCGCGGCGGTTTTGGCCGCCGTTATTTTCGGCGGCGCTGCCGCAAGCCCCGTGCCGCCCTATGCGACGGCAGCGGTGGCGGACAAGGCGCGCCCGGCAGAAGACGTGGCCCGCGATGCCAACCGCAAGCCCGCGGAAATGATTGCCTTTTCCGGCATCAAACCGGGCGACGTGGTCGTCGATCTCGTGCCCGGCAAGGGCTATTTCACCCGCATTTTTGCCAGGGCCGTGGGGCCGAAGGGGCATGTCTATGCTTACTTCCCGACGGAAATAGACTCGATGCTGAAGGGCAAGCCGCCTTCGATTACGGCCGTGACCAATGACACAACCAATTATCCGAATGTCACCCTGATTCACGCGCCGCTGTCCAAGATGGAAATACCACAGGAGGCGGACGTGATCTGGACGTCACAGAATTACCACGACTTCCACAATAGCGAGTTCGGCCCCCAGGATATGGCGGCGCTAAACCGGGCCATTTTCAAGGCACTGAAGCCGGGTGGTGTTTACATCGTCCTCGATCATGTGGCGGAGGCTGGCTCGGGCTTGCGCGATACCGACACGCTTCATCGCATCGATCCTGCGGCGGTTAAAAAGGAAGTGCAGGCTGCCGGCTTCGTTTTCGAAGGCGAGGACGATGCGCTGCGGAATCCCGCTGACCCGCACGCAAAGAACGTGTTCGATGCTTCGATCCGCGGCAAGACGGATCAGTTCATCTACAAGTTCCGCAAGCCGCGATAGTCCCGCTGGGACTTCCGAAGCGCGTCCGCGGGGGGGGCAGCTGCACGCCTAACTCCTCGCAACGATGGCCGTTACCCGAAAGGCTCCGGTCATTAATGCAGCGTGAAGGTTAGCGTCCGGTGATCCGCCGCGCGGCTGTGATCCCGAGGATCAGCAAGATGATAAAGATGGCGATAAACAGGAAGAACAGGAACTTCGCGATCGCGATCGACGCGCCCGCGATGGCCGTGAACCCAAGCACGCCCGCGATCAGTCCCAAAATCAGAAAAATCACTGCCCAACGGAGCATGGCGGCCTCTTTCAGAAATCTCGCAAAACACAACGTGGCCTTTGCGAGAACGTTCCGGCAGCCGCTCTGCCCTTAGACCAGCCGAGCTAGTGGCGGCTGGAGCGCGCGCCTCCACCACCATTGCGCTTCGCCGCAATGTATTCGTCCACCACGTTGTCGAGGACAGTGAGCGGAACCGCTCCCGACAACAGCACCGCATCGTGGAAATCGCGCAAATCGAAGCGCGGCCCCAGTGCCTTCTTCGCCTTGTCACGCAGCCGCAGAAAGGTGACTTTGCCCACCATGTAGGAACAGGCCTGCCCCGGCCACACGCAATAGCGCTCCACTTCCGTGGTGGCGGAAGCTTCCGGATCGCCGATCGCGCCGGTGTAGTATTTGATTGCCTGCTCCCGGCTCCATTTCATCGCATGCATGCCGCTGTCCACCACCAGGCGCACGCCGCGGAAGATGGCATCGTGCAGCTGTCCGAGATGGCCCCAGGGATCGTCCTTATACATGCCGATTTCTACAGCCAGCTGTTCGGCGTAGAGCGCCCAGCCTTCGACATAGGCATTGAACCCCGTGATCTTGCGGATCAGCGGCAGGTTGGCTTCCTGCTGAATCGATCCCTGCAGATGATGGCCGGGTATGGCTTCGTGATAGGTAAGCGTCGGCAATGTCCAGCTTGGCACTTCCGCCGTGTCCCGCAGGTTGATGTAATAGCGGCCAGGGCGGGAGCCATCGAGCGACGGGTTTTGGTAGTAGCCGCCGGGTGCGCCTGCTTCCGTGTATTTCGGCACCCGCACGATCACCACATTCGCCTTGGGCAGCACGCCGAAATATTCCGGCAGGCGAGCGCGTATCGCCTGCACTTTCGTGTTGAGGTCGGCAATCAGCTTTTCCTTGCCCTCATCCGTGTTGGGATAACGGAACTTGGGATCGTTATACATTTCGCGATAACGTTGGCCGACACTGCCGCGGGTCAACCCTTGCGCTTTCATGATCGTATCCGCTTGCGCCGATAGTTGTGCGACCACTTCGAGCCCGAGCTTGTGAACGTCTGCCGGCTTCATCGTGGTGGTCGTCGCCTGATCCAACGAGTCCCCGTAATAGGAGGGACCTTCCGGCAGCCGCCACACGCCTGCATCGTGCACCGCTTTCGGCTGTAGCGATGTCATGAAATCGATCTGCTGCTGGAGCGCTGGATATACCTTCTCGCTGACGATCTTCTCGGCATCCGCGCCATAATTGCCGGCGATGTTTTTCTCCTTCGTACGGCGTACCACCGACTGCACCAGAACCGATTGCGCGGCAGGCGTATTGCGGATGCCGGTCATCTGCGTGAGCGCGCGCGAAATGATGAAGTCCGGTGGCACCACGCCCAAGCCGGCGTCATGACGCGCGAAGTCCGTTTCCTGATCGAGCACGCGGGCGAACGCATCCAGCCGCGCCATGTAGGCATCGGCATCCGCCTTGTTCTCGATGGGATGCTGGCTGTCGAGGAAGTCAGGCAATTGCTGATACGAGCCGGTCAGCTGCGAAATAACGTACGGTCCCTGCAGGTTGCCGCCGGCATAGGCGTATTTCCGGTCCGCAGCATCCTGAGTCTTCAGCCCGTACATCACGACGTCATAGCCGACCGCATCGCTGGCGCTGAGCGAAGCGCGGTTGAAGGCCTCCAGCCGTTTCAGCTGATCGGCGACCAGAGCCTTCAGGCGATCGGCTTCCACAAGCGACCGGTCTGACAATTCGCTCCGCTGGTGCGCCCGCGGGCCGGTGTCGATGCCAAGGCTGGTCGCGCCTTCCGGCGCATGGTCCAGTTGCTCGCTCACGAAAGCGTCGAACAGTGCGTTCAGCTTTTTGGAAGCGCCGGCGGTATCGGCAGACGTATCGGCCGCAAAGACCTGCCGCGGGATACTCACAGCGACTGCGGCAGCGGCACTTGTTGCAAGCAGATTGCGTCGATCCAGCATGGATGTTCTCCCGGTACGCCTCGCGGCATCGTTAATGGCGGCATTCTGGGCTGGCAAGGTATGGGCCGCCCAGCGCTCCCCTGTGGTCTTCAATTTGGTGTGTGCGAGCCCGTTCACTGTCATGCAGCAGGCGCAAGGCCCAGATGCGCAAAGAGATCAGCCCGCAGATAACCGGTAAAGCCGGAGCCTCTCGTAATAGGGGCGTGCCGCTAGCGCGATCGGCTTCAGATCATCGCGCAATGCAGCGAAAGAAACAGGCGGCCGCGGGGGCGCGAACCCCGTGGAACGCTCGACGGCATCGTACCAGGCTGGCGCCCAGGCGCCGTCCGTGTCGCGCCGGCCAGCCGGCCAGCGCAGCATGGTTTCCGTAAATGGAATGTCGAGAGCGCGGCAAAGCGCCGGCAAGGTGCCGCGCGGATGGGTGAGCACATCGGCGGCATCGATAACCGGCGGTGCGGAGCCAAGCCGCTGCGCCTCGGCGTCGAAAATCTCCGCCTGCTGCACGAAGCCAATATCGGCGAGCGTTACATCGCTTCGTTTTTCCGTGTAGGACGCGAGCACATCTTCCGGCGAGCGGATGAGAAAGGCGTTGCGGCACTGCGCAATCCAGTCGCGGCCGAATTCTTGGCACATGTGATGCGTCATATGCTTCTGGTAGCAAACCGGACGATTGCCGGGCACAGGCCCAAGAATGGCTCTTACCACCTCGCGCCAGTCCGCCGGCTGGCTCTGCAGCGATTCTTTCCGCAACGGATGATCGATTCCGGTTGCCGCCAGATAAGCGGCATAGAACGGTTCATCGATCACCGCCGTGTCCGGCCGGTTGCCAAAGCTGCGCATCATGGCAGTGGAGATATTCCGCGGCCCTGACCACATGGCTATGCGAATGTATTCAGGCATTCGCTGCGGCGCGGGCCGCCTCATCGTCTTTCAGCTGCGCATAAAGCTTGCGCAGCCGCAGGGTGACGTCGCCGGAAACGCCACCACGCAAAGTGCGGCCATCGATCTCGCGCACCGGCGTGATGCCGCCGAAGGTTCCGGTCACAAACGCCTCATCGGCATCATGCACCTCGTCCAAAGTGAAATTCCCGAGCCGGATGGGGATACGGTTGTCGTGGCAAAGTGCGATGACATTCCCGCGCGTCACGCCATTGAAGCAGTATTCGCCTGTCGACGTGCGCACCTCGCCCGCTCGCATGAAGAAAAAGTTGGTGGCATTGCAGCTGGAGACGAACCCGTGCGGATCGAGCATCAGCGCTTCGTCAGCGCCGGTCTTCAGCACATCGAGCAGCGCGCGAACGAGGTTGAGACGGCTGTGCGAATTGAGCCGCATGTCGAACATGTTGGCCGGTGTGCAGCGAATGCTGGAGGTGGCGAGCGATAATCCGCGCTTCACGATCTCTGCACTTGGCTCCTTGTGTTCCGCGACAATGACAACGGTAGGGCGTCCGACCGCGTTGCGGGGATCCTGATTGGGTGTTTTCTTCGGCCCACGCGTTACCATAAGACGGATATGGACGCCCGATTCCATGTTGTTGGCGTTTACCGCCTCACGCAACGCAGCCTTTACGCCGTCGCGATCCAGTCCGATGTCGAGCTGGATAGCCCGCGCGCCGTCGAACAGCCGGTCCAGATGCGCGTCTTCGAACAACAGTGCGCCCTTGTGCAGGCGAATGCCTTCCCAAATGCCATCGCCCAGCACGAAACCGCCATCGAAAATGGAGACGGTGGCTTCGGCGCGCCGTACCATGCGCCCGTTCAGATAAACGAGCACCGTTTCGTTGCGGGGATCGGATGCGAAATCCTGGCTGCCGGGCATTGAACGCTGCTCGATGAAACCCGGCCGGAGATTAAGAGGACGCCAGTTCCGAAGGAAGCAGGATTGTTCGCGTGTAGCGCGATAAAAGCTTCATCCGCTCCAGCAGAACGGGCCATCTCACTCGGCGGAAGATTCAGGCCGCGGGAGCGATCTTCAGCTCCGCCTGGCCCCCGCGCGATGCGATTTCCCGATCGCCGCCCTCGATAAGACGCTCCTTGGGCAAGTGCAGCCGGGCGACTGTGCCACGGCCGTACTCGCTTTGGATGGTGAGGCTGCCGCCATGAAGTTCCGCCAGCGACTTCACAATAGGAAGTCCAAGCCCTACGCCCCCATGCATGCGGGCATAGCTGCTTTCGACCTGCCCGAAAGGCTCCATAATCACGGGAAGTTTGTCCTCCGGAATTCCTTCGCCATCATCGGCAACGACCAGATCGACGCCGTCTTCGACACGCTCGATCCGGATTTCCACGAGGCCACGTTCCGCGGTGAACTTCAGGGCGTTGGAAATGAGATTGATGATCGCCTGCCTGAGCCTCACTTCATCGCCGCGAACGAGAACATCCTCGCCGGAGGTGCGAATATCCTTCTTTTCATGGGTGCCGCGTCCGCCGAGGACCGAAAGCGCATGCTCGACGACATCGGCGAGCCAGACCGGCCGATCCTGGAGTTCGACCTTTCCGGATTCGATGCGGGCCATATCGAGGACGCTGTTGAGCACCGCCAGCAGGTGACGGCCGCCCTGTGCGATATCTCCAGCATACTCCCGGGACTTTTCCGGTAGCAGGCGGCCGCCGAGCAGCAGCTCGGAAAATCCGATAATGGCATTCAGCGGCGTTCGCAACTCGTGACTCATATTGGCAAGGAAGTGACTCTTGGCGCGGCTCGCCTGCTGCGCGGCGTGCATGGCGACGCGCAATTGCGACTCCACTTCCGTGCGCCGCTGGATCTCCTCGTCACGTTCCGACAGAGTCTCGGTGAGGGCGATATTCTTTTGACCGATCGCGTTCTGATGGCGCTTCAGTAGAGCGTTGCGCCAGGCGATCCAGGCCAGCAGCAGAAGCACCGCCAGAATGACGCCTGCGAACACCCCTGACTGGATTTCCGCTTGCGACTTCCTGAGCCGGATATCGCGTTCGAGTTCGGCCGCACGCAAATGGGCTATCTCCAGATCCTGCCGCTGAAAATCGAACTGTGCCCCGAGCAGCGCAAGATTGGCTGAAGCAGCAAGCGACCGGCCTTGATCGTCCAGGCGCTTGAACGCTTCGAGATGCGCCATGGCGAGCGGCAGATTGCCTTCCGCGCGATACACCTGATACGCTACTTGATGCATGTCGCGGAAACTTGGCGTGGTCGTCTTCAGGTCGAGGCCGCCAAAGACCTGCTGCAGATCGGCCACGGCGGCTTTGAGATTTCCGCGCCGGTATTCGATTTCCGCTTTGGCGCCCCAGACGAAACGGATCTCTCCACCTTCATCGTCCCTGCGTATCAGCGATAACGAGCGTTCAGCGGCGCGTTCGGCCTCGATCAGTTTCCCGTCTCTCGCATAGCTTACCGCGAGGCTGTCCAGAATACTCGCCTGAAGAATCGGACTTTTCAGCGATTTCGCTATGTTCAGCGCCTGCTCGAAGCGCGGAATTGCCTCCCGGTAGTGTCCCATCTGCTCATAGGCAAACCCAAGATTATTGGCGGCGGCGAGCGCGATCGCCGGATCTCCGGAATAGGCCTGTGCCGCTTCCCGGTAATAGCGGATTTCGCGCGCGAAATCGCGCGCCTTCTCGTACAGGTCGCCGAGACCGAGCAATGTGAGAGACTGGCTTCGCAAAATTCCAAGCTGGGCAAAAATATCGTGGGCGCGCTGATAGTTCTTCAGTGCCTTGGCAAAATCTCCACCCGATTCAGCAATGCGCGCGCGGGAAAGTGCCAAGTCTCCGTCGAGCTTCGTAAGCCGTCCATCGTCGGCCAGCCGTGACGCCGTAGCCGCCGCGGCGCTCGCCTCGGCAATGCGATTGGTCCGTGTCAGCGTCTCAGCCTCTAGCCAGAGCGCGGTTGCAAGTGCCCGCCGGTAACCCGGGTCGCCCTTGTGCCACCGAGCGATCTCCGCAGCGCGTCGTGCCTCCTGTATGCCGACGTCAGGATGCGTCATGGTGATCGCCTGGGCGTGGGCGATAAGCTGGTTGAACTCGGTCCAGTCCCCCTGCCGTCCATGTGCCTTCGGCACAGCGCGGGCAGCGAACGCCGTTGCCGCCAGAAGAAGCAGACAAGTCAGAGCGATGCGGAAAAGGCCCAGCTGCCGCACGCCTTTCGCGGACATCTCGGTGTGTTCCAGCTTCAACGTCGCTCTCGGCACTCTTCCAACTGTCCGTTCATAGGGGTGACCCGGCGCTCTGATGCGGCCATTGTGCGGCAGGGAACTTTATGCGCCGTAAAAATTAATCATTCTGGGCACAAATTTATGCTTCATCTTCGGACATAGGTGGATGGGCACAGTGGATGCATAGCCCAAATCCTGCGCAGAGATAATCGGGGCCGTTCTAAATTTATGCAATTTTTTCAGAGCGTTAACTCAGACCGTATCCGTCCGTCCCGCTTAAAACGTTAAAATTGGATATGTGTGTTTAGTGACTTGACAAGCATTAATATTTCCTTGACGCTGAGATCAACCCGGATCGCGTGACTCGGGTGGGAACGGTGTTAGGGCGCTAAGGGCGCCGTTTCCGTGATCTTGGAGATCATAGGCGCACGGGGAACAGAGATGATTGAGATCAAAATTGCAGATTTGGATGTCGAACTTTCGGCCATCGGTGGCTACGACTCCGTGAGCGGCATGCCGTGCGGCTGCCTCCATGGGCCGATTCGCCCCATGCTGCGTCCGGAAAGCACTGGCGACGTCACCAGCTTGGTGCCCGTCCTCGGCGAATAACACCGCAGCGAATATTCACTGGAGTTTCTGCTGCACACCGCGACGTGCGCGCGGTGTGCAGTGCTGTGTCTCATGGGCTTTTGCAGGAAATTCTGACTCGGCTTTGGAACGCCTAAGTATTCGGACTTGCCGTTAGGCGCGTGAGTAGCCCAAAGTAAACGGAAGCTGTATTTCTTCCGTGATGGGTAGACGCAGTGAAGGGGCGTATGGTGTCCGGCGACACGGAAAAGTTCTATCGGATTATCGCCGAGTTGGACCGTCTGTTGGTGCCTGGGGCCGGTGAGGCCTTCTGGGACGCAAAACCACTTTTTGCCGAAATGGACCATTCGTTCCTGACCGGATGGACCACGCTGCGCCTGCGTGAGCTCCTCGACGAGAGGGAAGTTTTGGTCTTCCGCGACCGCAATGCGCTGACGATCAATATCACCAAAGGCTATGCGGTTTCGCTGGCGCTGATTGAAGCGCCTTCGCCCGGAC
>JAICVV010000326.1 GCA_025935155.1 Alphaproteobacteria bacterium | reverse complement strand
GTCCGCACGCGCAGCGGACACGAGTGCTGACAATGCGAACACTGCATGGACCAGCTTCTTCATGGATTGTAACATCCTAGTCTGCGCGGAGGAGGACTCAGCGAATGCATCATCGACAAGGCCTCAGAGTCAAACCAGTGTTTGAACCTGAGTCCATAGCCGAGCGCCTCGAATGCGGCGAGGACACGCATCGGTTTGAGGAGAAGCCGGGCAAGATCGCGCGGGGGAAACCGAAGCCCGTCACAGAGCGATAAGATGGGCCGTCATCTTTGCATCGCAGCCATTGCCATGAGCGCACTGGCTGCGTGCTCGCCGGTTCCCCCTACCGGTTGGGCATGCTCCGAATCCACACGAAATTGTTCTCCGTTGGCGCATCATTGGGGGCCGCTAAGGATTGGGATGAATCACGCGGACGCCTTGCGGGCGCTGTGTTCGCTTTTGAAAGCTGGCGATTTGATGCAATCGCCGGAGAGGGATGATCCAGTCCATTTATTTGCGGGCACCTGCAAGATAGACCAACACGAACCCACGCGGGACGTGGCGCTTTATAGCTGGAAATTGCAGCCCACCCACATGTGGTGCAGACCGTTTGCTGAGCGGCAGGTCATTTGGGTTGATCTCGATAAGAAACGTCGAGTCAATGCGATTACGTCAATGTGCCCCGAGATGATTATCTAGATCGCACTTCAATTCTGTATTTCGATGCGGATTAGCGGCCTTCCAGCCGCCAGGCGAACAGCAGGGTGCCGATCAGCAGAACCAGCGCGAGCCAGGGCGGCAACAGCGGCGTCTGCTCCACGCTGGTGACGCGATAGGCGTTGTTGCGGCGCAAGCCGATCCAGCGATCGCCCGAGGCGGTTGCGCCCGCATTCACGCGGCGGATATCTGGCATGCCGCCGTCCGCCAGCCAGTGTACCGAGCCGCCGGTTGCTTCTGCCGGTGCTTTAAGAATGGCATCGGTGGCCCGCATGTCTGCCACTTCTTTCGGATTGAGCGGTCCCGCGGCGGTGACCGCGTTCAACGTGCCGTCCGTCAAGCGATAGAGGCCGAGCTCATTCGCTGGCGCCGTGGCGCGCCACAGCCCCGGTTCGATCTTGTTGAGATCGACGGTTGCCTTGCGCCCGGAGGGATAGGTCAACCTTACCGGCTTTGCCTGCGCCGCCATGGTGTGGCGCTCGATGGCAATGCGTCCACCGGTGACCGACGCCGAGAGCCGCTCTTCCTCCAGCTCCGGCTCCTTCATCAGCCAGTGTGCGAGGCGGCGCAGCAATTCGGCCTGCGGGCCGCCGCCGTCATAGCCGCGCGCCCACAGCCATTCCTGATCGGAAAGGAATTCCGCCACGCGGCCCTTGCCCACGCGATCCAGCACCAGCAGCGGCCGATTGTCCGGTCCCGCCATCACCGTTTCGCCCGCCACTTTCGACGTGCCGATCAGCCGGAACCAGCGGCCCCAGCTGGGCGGCTGCGTGGCCGTGTTGGCGCCGGGCAGATCGTGCGTCACCGGATGCGCGAAACCAAGGTCCGTCACCACCGGCTTGAAGGGCTGCGCGATCACATCGCCGGTCGGTTGCGCCGGCAGCACGCCCGCGAGCGGCGTGTGATAGATGCTGAGCTGATCGGCGAATTCCGGCCCCGACGCAATCAGCAGCGCGCCGCCATTCTGCACATAGCGGGCGATGTTGTCGAAATAGGCCATCGGAATGAGCGATAGGCCGCCGCCGGTGTTGCAGCGGTCGAAGATCACCAGATCGAACTGATTGAGCTTCTCGACGAACAATTCGCGCGTGGGAAAGGCGATCAGCGCCAGCTCGCCGATGGGCGTGGCGTCCTGCTTGTCGGGCGGGCGCAGAATGGTGAAGTGAATGAGATCGACGGACGGATCCGCCTTCAGCAGCGAGCGCCACACGCGCTCCCCCGCATGCGGCTCGCCGGAAACCAGCAGCACGCGCAAACGATCGCGCACGCCGGTAACGGGAATGACAGCGCGGTTGTTCTGCAACGTCAGCTCGCCGGGACCGGCTGCGGCCTCCAGCTCGATGACGTTTTCACCGGCATGGGCAATGGGCACGCGGATGGTGGTCTTGCGGCCCGTAAGTACGTTGCGGGTGCCGGTGCTGACGCCATCGACACGCACGCTGAGCGGCACAACATTGGCGGACGCCGCGCCGAAATCGTCGAGCCGCAAGGTGATGTCCGCCGGCTGGCCGACAATGGCAAAGCGCGAGGCGCTGAGAATGGAAAGTTTGCGGTCGCGTTCGCCATGCTGTCCGGCGATCAGCACCTGCAGCGGTGCATTGAGCGCAGGCTTGCCGTTGGGCGGCGCGTCATGCACTTCGCCGTCGGTGATGGCGATGGCGCCGGCGATGCGGTCGCGCGGCGCGGAGGCCAGCGCGTTTTGGACGGCCGCAAACAATTGCGTGCCGGTATCTTCGCCCGGATGGGTGGTGACTTCCGCGCGGCGTACCTCCAGCGATTTGTCGGCGGCGAGGGTTTTGCGGATTTGCTCGGCTGCGGCATCTGCCTGAGCCCGGCGGCCGCGAATATCCATGCTCTGCGAATGATCGACGATCAGCGCGATCACATCCGGCAACCCCTGCCGGCTTTCCTTCACCATCAGCGGATTGGCGAGCGCCAGCAGCACGATGGCGAGCGCCAGCCCCCGCGCCCATGCGCCCGGCGCGCGCAAGGCAAGCGCAAGTCCTGTCAGCGCAATGGCGATGGCAAGGAGGATCCACAGCAGCGCCAGCGAAACATGCGGAGCGAAATCGAGCGCGTAATGCACGTCAGTGCCCCATGCGTTCGAGCAGCGCCGGGGCGT
>JAICVV010000410.1 GCA_025935155.1 Alphaproteobacteria bacterium | reverse complement strand
GGCCGGGACAAGCCCGGCCACGACGGCTTTTCTTATCGCGGGAAACGTCTCCGCGGCTCCGCGTCTCCGCGTGAATAATGGAAAGGAAGCTAAAATGTTCAATCGTCTCTTCCGCTCAGGCGAGCGGAGGGCGCGGAGTGCTGCGCCGGAAATTAAATCCTCGCCGCTGATTGCGCTCCAGCTCATGGGGCAGGCGCGGTGGACACCACGCAACACCGCAAGCCTCGCCCGCAATGGCGTGATGCAGAACGCGGTCGTCTATCGCTGCGTGCGGATGATCGCGGAAGCGGCCGGGTCGGTTCCGTTCCTTCTGTACGATGGCGAGAAGGAACTGAGCGCGCATCCGTTGCTGGCGCTCCTGAGCTCGCCGAATGCACAGGAATCCGGCGCGGCCTTGTTCGAACGCTGGTACGCTTTCCTGCAATGCGCCGGCAATGCCTATCTGCAGGCGATCGCATTGCAGGGCGACGTGCGCGAGCTGCATGTGCTCCGCCCCGACCGCATGAAGGTGATCAAAGGCGCGCACGGTTGGCCGCTGGCGTATGAATACTGCGTCAGCGGCAAGGCGGTGCGCATCGGGCGCGACGCATCCGGTTTCTTGCCGGTGTTGCACGGCACCCTGTTTCATCCGCTCGACGATTACTACGGCCTGTCACCGCTCGAACCGGCACTCAACGCCATCGATGTGCACAATGAAGGCGCGGCCTGGACGAAATCGCTGCTCGACAATGCGGCGCGGCCCTCCGGCGCGCTCATTTACAAAGGGCCGGACGGCGCGCCCAATCTCACCGACGAACAGTTCACGCGGCTCAAAACAGAGTTGGAGAATGGCTATCAGGGCGCGTTGAACGCCGGCCGGCCCATGGTGCTGGAAGGCGGGTTGGAATGGCAGAGCATGAGCCACTCGCCGGCCGATCTCGATTTCGCCAACACCCGCGATGTCGCCGCGCGCGAGATTGCGCTCAGCTTCGGCGTGCCGCCCATGCTGCTCGGCATTCCGGGCGACAACACCTATTCCAATTACGCGCAGGCGAATTTGTCGCTGTGGCGGCAGACGGTGTTGCCGCTGGTGGCGCGCACCGCCGCTTCGCTGACGCAGTGGCTGTCACCCAAACTCGGCGAACGCTTGCGCATCGGTTACGATCTCGATGCCGTGCCCGCGCTCGCCGCGGAGCGCGAGGCGACCTGGGAGAAACTCACCGCCGCCTCGTTCCTCACGCTGAACGAAAAGCGCGCCGCCGCCGGCTACGGCCCGGTGGATAGCGGCGATGTGCTTCAATAATTCCCTCTTCCCTCTGGGGGAGAGGGATTAAGGGTGAGGGGGCGATGCTGCTACAGTGAGCGAACTATGGTCGCATCCACGACATTCCGCGCACGCCAATCGCGGACGCTGAACCGCTCGCGCGCCAAAGCCATGCGCAACGACCCCGTTTATGTGGAGCGGCTGTTCTGGTCGCACATCCGCGACCGCAAACTCGGCGGCTGGAAACTCCGCCGGCAAATTCTGATCGGGCCTTACATTGCCGACTACGTTTGCGCAGAGAAGAAGGTGATCATCGAACTGGATGGCGGCATACACAAGCTGCGGCGCGAACGCGACAAGAAGCGAGACGAGTCCCTGCGCAGCGAGGGCTACATCGTGCTGCGATTTGAGAATGGCGAAGTGCTGCTTGACCTTCCGTGTGTGCTCGCGAAAATATTGCATGTGATCGATACGGCCCCCTCACCCCCAACCCCTCTCCCCCTGAGGGGGAGAGGGGAGTCGCCAAGGGAGAACACATGACCGCCTTAACAGAACACATCCAGCCTGGGCTGGATGTGAAGAAGATCCCGGCCGCCCTTGTGGCGGCTTTTTTGTTGCAGACCGCCGGCGCGCTGTTCTGGGCGGGCTCCGCTGCCGATCGCATCTCGGTGCTCGAGCGCACGGTTGCGAGCGAGCAGGCGGCGATCGCGCAAGTCGCCGTGCTGGAAGAGCAGGTGCGCGAGATGAAGGAGCAGCTCTCCCGCATCGAAGGCAAGCTCGACCGCATGCAGGGCGCGGGCGCGAAACAATAATAAGTTGTCATCCCCGGCGAGCATTCGCGCGTTCACGCGCGAAT
>JAICVV010000056.1 GCA_025935155.1 Alphaproteobacteria bacterium | reverse complement strand
GTCCGATGGGCGGCTTACGGAAAGTCCCAGCGTATCGTTGCCAAACAAGCCGCGTTTCGCGATCGTAAGTCCGTAGGAACGCCCCTGCGTGGACGCCGTTGCAAGCGCGGGCGAAGCGCCGGCTTTCAGATCGAGCTGCGTAACGGCCATGTTATACGAAAAGCTCGTCACCCAGCCGTCGCCGAATTTCACATGCGCGGACAGACCGGCGGCAGAGGTGCGTGCTGTATCGTTGAAGCTGAGCGGCGTGGGCGTGAAATTGCCCAGCATGGTGGAAATGCCGGTGCCATTCTCCGCTGTCAGCCCAAGACCGCCCCATTTGGAAACGTCCCACTCGAGTGTGCCGGCTTGCGCGTGCGCTTGCGGCAAGTCCAGGTTTGCAAGCGCTGCATTGTCGGGGGCAGCAAACTGGAATTCTGGCGCAATGCGCCATCCGGCAAGGCCTTCTTCGGCGAGGCGCAGATGAAGACGGCCGGCGACGTTGAGCACCTTCACGCTGTCTGGAAGAAGGTTGATCGGCGCAGCGTGGGCGACTGAAATGTTCGGCTGGATTGGAGTGGGAAGGCTTACGCTCGGCGCCTTGGATTGCGCCAATGCTCCGCCACCCGCGGCGGCGAGCGCGGCCAAACCCGTCAAGACAAGCCCAAAACGCAACCGATTCCCCCGAGTTATGGCTGGAATCCCACGCCCCTCCGTACTGTCCCAAAGATAGTCCTGCGGCCGCGTCCTATCAACGCGGAGAGGCGGCGAAAGCGTGGCCCAATAGCTACAAGTCCGGGTTAACTTTCGGAGAGTTGCGCCTCCGCAACGCAGACCTCCGGGGCGCCTTTCTGGACTTGGCGTTGCCCCGCGGCGCATCTTGGCGCCAGACCGCCATCGGAAAGCGCCATGACCGCCGTTAACGACGTTATCGACCTGTCCCGCGAAGGCGAGATCGCTGTCATTACGGTCAATTCGCCGCCGGTCAACGCGCTGTCCGCCAGGGTGCGGGAGGGGCTGACCGAGGCCTTTCGCAAGGCTGCCGCGGACGGCGAAACCAAGGCTATCGTGCTGATCTGCGACGGCAAAACCTTCATCGCCGGCGCCGACATCACAGAGTTCGGCAAGCCGCCTGTAGGCATCGGCCTGCGCGATCTCGAAGATGTTATCGAGTGCACGCCAAAGCCGGTGATTGCCGCCCTTCATGGCACAGCCCTGGGCGGCGGCCTCGAAGTGGCGCTGTGCGCCCATTACCGCGTGGCGGTGCCGAGCACCAAGTGCGGTTTGCCGGAAGTGAACATCGGCCTGCTCCCGGGCGCCGGCGGCACGCAGCGCCTGCCGCGCATCGTGGGCGTGGAGATGGCGCTCGACATGATCACGAGCGGCCGCCACGTGCCTGCAAATCAATGTGCCGCAATGGGGCTGATCGATGAACTCGCGCCGGAAGGCCGATTGCGGGAAGCGGCGCTTGCCTTCGCGCGCAAGGCGGTGGCGGAGACCCGCCCCTTGCGCAAAGTGCGCGACAGCAACGCTAAAGTGGAAGCCGCGCGCGGCCATCCCGAAATCTTCGCGAACTTCAGGAAAGCGAATGCGCGCCGTTTTCGCGGCTTCAAGGCGCCGGAAGCGTGCATCCAGTGCATCGAAGCGGCCGTAAACCTTCCGTTCGACGAGGGCATGAAGCGCGAGCGCGAGCTGTTCGTGGAGCTCCAGAAGGGCTCGCAATCCAAAGCCCAGCAGTACGCCTTCTTCGCCGAGCGCGAGGTGTGGAAGATTCCGGATGTGCCGGTGGACACGCCCACCGTCCCGGTAAACAGGGTTGGCATCGTCGGCGCGGGCACCATGGGCGGCGGCATCGCCATGAACTTCGCCAATGCCGGCATTCCCGTCACCATCGTGGAAGCGAAGCCGGAGGCACTGGAGCGGGGCCTCTCCGTCATTCGCCGCAATTACGTGAACACGGCCAGGAAAGGCCGCATGACGGGCGGCGATGTCGAAAAGCGGATGGAGTTGCTGAAAGGCTCGCTGACGCTGGACGATCTCGCCAATTGCGATCTCATCATCGAAGCGGTGTTCGAGAACATGGACATCAAGAAAGATGTCTTCCGCAAACTCGACGCCATCGTGAAGCCGGGCGCCATCCTCGCCACCAACACCTCCTATCTCGATACCAACGAAATCGCGCGCGCCACACAGCGCCCCGAATTCGTCATCGGCTTGCACTTCTTCTCGCCCGCCAATGTGATGCGTCTCTTGGAAGTGGTGCGGGCGGACAAAACCGCGAACCCCGTCATCGCCACCGCCATGCAGCTCGCCAAAAGAATCGGCAAGATCGCAGTGCTGGTGGGCGTGGGGTACGGCTTCGCCGGCAATCGCATGCTGGCGCAGCGCCAACGCGAAGCGAACAGGCTGGTGCTGGAAGGCGCCATGCCGTGGGATGTCGACCGGGTGCTCACCGAGTTCGGCTTCCCGATGGGGCCGTTCCAGATGAGCGATCTTGCGGGCCTCGATCTCGGCTGGTCGAAGGAAACCTCAAAGAGCTCCACCATCCGCGAGGTGCTGTGCGAGATGGATCGCCGCGGCCAGAAAACCGGTGCCGGGTTCTACGATTACGACGAAAATCGCACACCGAAGCCGTCGCCAATCACCGCGAAAATCATCGAAGACTTCCGCGCCAGGAGCGGCGCCGCTGTGCGGCAAATTTCAGACGAAGAAATTCTCGAGCGCTGCATCTATCCCATGATCAACGAAGGCGCGAAGATTCTGGAAGAGGGCAAGGCGATCCGCGCCTCCGACATCGATGTGGTGTGGCTCAACGGCTATGGCTGGCCGCGTTACCGCGGCGGCCCGATGTGGTATGGCGATTTCATCGGGCTCGACAAGGTGCTCGCCCGCATGCGCGAATGGCAATCGCAAATGGGCGACGAGTTCAAAGCGTCGGCCCTGCTGGAGCGACTCGCCGCCGAGCACCGGACGTTCGGCGACGTGAAGTGACTTGCCTCCCCTGAAAGGGGGAGGTCGGCGCGCGTCAGCGCGGCCGGTGGGGATTATCTTAGTATCGGACCGATCCCTCCCCGGATCGCTCTTTTGCGAACAAGCTCTCGCGTCCTTCGCTTGCGCGATCCGCCCCTCCTTTTTCAAGAAGGGGTGTTGAGCGTATCTGCTCTTTAATCCAGTACGACAGTCGCCTTAGGGAGTAGCCCTTCGGCAGCCATTCCCCAGATTGCCGGCAAAAGCGAACGAAATCAGGGCTGAAAATAAATCCGTTCCCCACTGCTGATTCGGCCCTACACTCGCAGGTATGAAACATATTTCGTCTTGGCCGCGCTGTCCGGGCCACCCATGCTCTGCGCGCGAGATTGTGTTCATGGATGGCTAGCACAGGGGCGGCCACGACGAACTGATGACCCGCGGATAACAGAAACGAGTCCGGCCATGACGGTGGAGAAGTGCGTGCGAAAATTCATTGAAAGTCTTGAGTTCGACTGCTCTCTCGCGCGCGAACCACAACAGGTGGTGTGTTGGGGAATAGAGGAGGGGGCCCCTCCCGATTTTCCGAAGGTTCGAATGGGAACTTTTGAGGAAGAGGAGTGCGCGATTTCTCGACAAACAAGCCGAACAATTCTGCTCTCTTGGTTCCTCCCCTGCGAAGCGGGGGAGGGGGACCGCGAGCGAAGCGAGCGGTGGAGGGGGCGGAAACTGCACGTCGCTTGCCGCCCCCCTCCCCGCCTTCGGCGGTACTCCCCCCGCTGCGCAGGGGGAGAACCAACCGCGCTGGGAGGGGGTGTGCGATTCCGTGAAAACAACTTTCACGATGTGGTAGAAAAGGCACGGGTGAGAACAAGATACGGAAACGCCGCTCTATCCGGCGGCGAACAGGAAGTGCGTTGAGATGAGAGAAGCCGTGATCGTTTCTGTCGCCCGCACGCCCATCGGCAAGGCGTACAAGGGCGCCTTCAACAACACCTCCGGCGCGGAGCTGGGCGGCCATGTGATCGCCGCGGCGGTGAAGCGGGCCGGTGTGGCGCGCGAAGAGATAGAAGATGTGGTGATGGGCTGCGCGCTGCAAACCGGCTCGACCGGCACCAACGTCGCGCGTCACGCCGCGCTGCGCGCAGGCCTGCCCGCCTCCGTGCCCGGCATGACCATCGACCGGCGCTGCGCCGGCGGGCTGATGGGCATTGCGACAGCGGCGAAGCAAATCGTCTCCGACAAGATGATCGTCGCCATCGGCGGCGGGCTGGAATCGGTTTCGCTGGTGCAGAACGAGAAACTGGACCGTTACGGCGCTGGCGACAAATGGCTGAAGGAGCATGTGCCGTCGATCTACATGACGATGATCGAGACCGCGGAGATCGTCGCCGGGCGCTACGGCATTTCCCGCAAAGCGCAGGACGAATACGCGTTGCAATCGCAGCAGCGCACGGCAGCCGCGCAAGCCGCGGGCCGCTTCGAGCAGGAGATCGTGCCGCTACCCTCCACCATGCTGGTGAAAAACAGGGATACCGGCGAAACGCGCGAGAAATTCATCGTGCTGGAGCAGGACGAAGGCAACCGCCCGCAAACCACCCTGGCCGACCTGCAAAAGCTTCAACCCGTGTTCAAGGATGGGCAGGTGGTGAAGGAAGGCAAATTCATCACCGCGGGCAACGCATCGCAATTGTCCGATGGCGCGGCGGCGGCCGTGCTGATGGAAGCGAAAGAAGCCGAGCGCCGCGGATTGCAGCCGCTTGGCGCCTATCGCGGCATGGCGGTGGCTGGAACGGATCCCGATGAAATGGGCATCGGGCCGGTGTTTGCGGTGCCGAAGCTACTGCAGAAAACCGGCCTGAAAATAGATGACATCGGCCTTTGGGAGTTGAACGAGGCCTTCGCCAGCCAGACACTTTATTGCCGCGACAAACTGGGGCTGCCGAACGATCTTCTGAATGTCGATGGTGGCGCGATTTCCGTTGGCCATCCCTACGGCATGTCCGGCGCGCGGCTCACCGGGCACATCCTGATGGAAGGCAAGCGGCGCGGGGTGAAGTACGGCGTCATCACCATGTGCATCGGCGGCGGCATGGGCGCGGCCGGACTGTTCGAAATTTTCTGATCCTCGAGCGGCACGCACAAATGTTTCACACCTTCATCGGCGCCTTCACCACATTGTTCGTCGCCATCGGGCCGGTGGAAGTAGCGGCGATGTTTCTGGCACTCACGGCAGGAGTCGATGCGCGGACCAGGCGTCAGCTGGCCATCATCGCCGCCGGAGTGGCCGCCGGAGTGTTGCTCGCCTTCGCACTTGTCGGTTTGAACTTGCTGCGGCTGATCGGGGTTGGCATTCCCGCGTTCCGCACGGCCGGGGGGGTGCTGCTGCTGATGACATCCGCCGAAATGCTGCTCAGCCGCCACACCGGCCTCACCTCCATCACGCCGCCGGAAGAGATGGAAGCAAAGCAGCAGCCCGATATCGCGATCTTTCCCCTCGCCATTCCGCTCATCGCCGGTCCGGGCAGTATGACGGCCATTGTGCTGCTGATGGGGCGCGCGCACTTGCCGCTCGCGCAAGGCATGGTGCTGCTGGCGTTGTTTCTCAATGTTCTGTTGGCGTTCGCAGCGATGCTGATGTCCCAGGCGCTGATGCGCGTGCTGGGGTTGACGGGCGCCAATGTGGTGGCGCGGGTCTCCGGCATCCTGCTTGCTGCCCTCGCCATGCAATTCATTTTCGATGGGCTTACCGCCAGCAAGGTGTTCGGTTGAGCCATGGATCGCTCGGAAAGACGGCGCCAATTGAAGGCCGACAGGAAGGTGATCGCCAGCGGACTCGATCCGATCAACAACCCGCAGCAGCAGATTCCGTCACTGATGCGCGTTCTGAGCGAAGATTTGCGCGCCGCCAAAAGCGCAGGGTCCATCGATCCGTTGATGACGTTCTTCTACGAAAACATGTCGCTGAGCATGCGCAGGCTGCGCGAGGTGCCGCTCGCTTGCGCCAAGGGTTGTGCCCATTGTTGCGCGAGTTGGGTGGCGGTGTCGGCGCCGGAAGTGCTCTTTGTCCGTAACGCAATCCCGGCCGCGAAAATGGACGCTACGCGCGAATCCGTATCGCGGATGCATCAGGTCACCTTTGGGCGATCCCCCGATGAGCGGCTCGTCATGGCGGTACCCTGTCCGCTGCTGAAAGAGCGCATGTGCAGTGTCTATGCCAATCGCCCCATTGTCTGCCGCACAGCCGTGTCCATGAACGCAGAAATCTGCCAGCGCTCCTTCATTGGACACAGCGGCGAGCCCATTCCCAGCCCGGCGTGGTTTGCGGTCATCCGCATGAGCTACGATCTCGCGCTGTGCGGCGCGATCCGGCACGAAGGCCTTTCGTTAGTGTCCTGCGAATTCAATTCCGCGCTGAAATCGGTGCTGGAAAATCCGCAGGCCGAACGACAATGGCTGAGCGGCGAAAACGTGTTGGCTGGTTTGCAGGAGGATCCCAATGGCGATCCTTTCCGCGACAGCACCAATCGGCAGATTTTCGCGGCGGCGTTTTCATGATGGGCAACGTCTATAGCGGCCATCATGGTGTCCTGTTCCCGGCGAAGCGCCAGCCCGGCGCAGCAGTGCCTCTTCGTGTTCCTTTTTCATCTGCTTCTTCCAGGCAGCGAGCAGGCGTACGCGTGGCGTGGGATAACGGTCCGAGAAAAACTGCGCTTCCACCACACGGTCGGTGCGGAAATTGCGGAAGCTCTGGCGCAGTTCGCACCACGCGACGATCACCCGCACGGTTTCGAAGTAGCTCACGGCAATGGGCCAAATGGTGCGCGCGGTGCTTTCGTCTTTCAGATTACGATAGTGGATTGCGACCTTTGTTTGTTCGTGAATGGCGGCGCGCATGCGGCCCATGTCGATCGCATCAGGTCGCACCGGGTACCAGTTGGGGGAGGTGAGCGCAGGATCGAGAACAAGGGGCCGCAAATGCTCCGGAATGACGGCGCCGATCTTGGCAATGAGGTCGGACGCGGCGCGGGAGAGCGCCTTGTCCGCACGGCCAGTCACCCACTGAGCGCCCAGGATCGCCGCTTCGATTTCATCGGGCGTGAGCATCAGCGGCGGCATGTCGAAACCGTGCTCCAGCACATAACCAATGCCGGCCTCGCCGCGAATGGGCACGCGGTCTGTCAGCAGCTGGGCAATGTCGCGATAGACGGTGCGCAGTGACGTCTCCAGTTCTTCGGCGATGTCGTTCGCCGTCACCGGCGTGCGCCGCCGCCGCAGGATCTGGATGATGCGAAAGAGCCGGTCCGCGCGTCTCAATGTGCCGCCCTCAACTCCTGACAACCTACCGCCAGACTACTGACACCATGCTGTCAGCAGCGGTTGGGTATGAGAAGGCCCGATTGAGGAGGAGAGGCATGATCACGCTGTATGGCTTCGGGCCGATGTTCGGCTTGCCGGACCCCAGCCCCTTTGTGTTGAAGACGGAAATCCAGTTGAAACTGGCTGAGTTGCCGTTCGGCAAAGCACGCTGCCGGCCCATGGAGGCGCCCAAGGGCAAGCTGCCCTACATTGAGGATGACGGAGAGGTCATCGCCGACTCCACTTTCATCCGCGATCACATCGAGAAGAAATATGCTGTCGATCTGGATCGCGGCCTGACGCGGGACATGCGGGCGCGTGCATGGGCTGTAGAGCGGATGCTGGAGGATCACCTGTACTGGGCCATCGCGCATTTGCGCTGGGCCGATGAGCGGAATTTCGCGAAAGGGCCTTCGCACTTCTTCGACACCTTGCCGGTGGACGTTCGGGCGACAACGCGAGAGGCGGGGCGCCGGCGCGTGCTGGAAGCGCTGCGTGCCCACGGACTGGGCCGCCACAGCAAGGTGGAAGCAGAGGACCTCGGCCGCCGTTCTGTGGCAGCGCTATCTGCGTTGCTCGGCAACAAACCCTATCTGCTGGGCCCGGAGCCATGCGGCGTGGACGCGACGGCGTTCGCGATGATTGCCTCGCTGCTTACGCCGTGGTTCGAGTCCGATCTGCGGCATTACGCGGAGACGCACCGCAATCTGGTGAGCTTCCGCGACCGCATGATTGCCGAGCATTATCCCGGCTTCCTGCGAAAGGCCGCGTGAGACGCGGGCTCAGGAGCTGGCGCGGGGTGCCTTCGGCAGCAGCACGCGGTCGATCACCTGCACCACGCCGTTGCGCTGATAGACGTCGTAAATGGAGATGTCGGCGACATGGCCCTGCTCGTCCATGAGCGCGATGTTCGTGGGGCCGTTCAACATGGCCGTCAGCGTGCCCCCTTCTAGGGTCTTCAATTTCACCTCGCCGCCCTTGGCATTGATGAGGCCAAGCAGCGTTTGAGAATCGTAGCGGCCGGGCACAATGAGATAGCGGGCTTCCTTCCGTGCTTCGGTCGAAGCGTCGTGCGATAAGGCAGCGTAGGCGGCGTTCGTCGGTGCAAACACCGTGAGTGCGCCCGATACTTTGAGCATGTCGGCGAGTTGTGATGCTTTCGCTGCGGCAACGAAGGCTGTGTGTTCCGGCGACTTGCCGATGTTGTCGTAAATGCTGGACTTGGTCAGCATCGCCTCACCGCCGACCATCGGGTTCAGCACGTCGCGCGGAAGGTCGCCGCTGCTGTTGTTGTTGATCCTGGTGACCGCGCCGGTGCCCGCGCCCACCAGGAGCGCGGCGGCCATAGCCTTAATTGCCAGATGATGCATTTCGAAGTCCCAGCGCGATTACCGTCATTACAGACGATCAATGCCGAGGAACTTCGAGAGTTCCGTTAGGAATCGCCGCGCGGGCACGGTCCGCGAACTGACCTCAAAGTACCTGATGATTTGAGAAGATCGCGCCGTTAATGATCGAGACTGGACGTTGGGTTGCCGATCACACTGAGGAACTCGCGGCGGGTGAGGGGATTCTGGCGGAACTGCCCCAGCATGGTTGAGGTCACCATGACAACGCCTGGTTTGTGAACACCGCGCGTCGTCATGCATTGGTGAGTGGCCTCGATCACCACCGCGACACCCTGCGGTTCCAGCACCGTCTGGATGCAGTGCGCGATCTGCGCATTCATCTTCTCCTGCACCTGAAAGCGGCGAGCATAAGCATCTACAACCCGCGCCAGCTTGGAGATACCGACCACTTTGTTGTCCGGCAGATATCCGATGTGCACTTTGCCAATGATCGGGGCAAGGTGGTGCTCGCAATGGGACTCGAAGCGGATGTCCTTCAGCGTCACCATCTCGTCGTAGCCATCGACCTCTTCGAACGTGCGGCGAAGATATTCTTCGGGGTCCTGATCGTAGCCGGAAAACCAGTCCTCGAAGGCGCGTACCACGCGCGCCGGCGTCTCCCGCATGCCCTC
>JAICVV010000424.1 GCA_025935155.1 Alphaproteobacteria bacterium | reverse complement strand
CCTTAAGCAAGCGTCCCCGGAAGGGCGTTTTTAATCGAGAGGCAAAAAAACTCGAAACCATCCGGCGTTTTGCGGGGTTTCATGGGTAACAACCATCCACGACCCGCCCAACACACGGAGGATTTCGAGTGAGCCCTTCCAGTATCCAAAAACGCCTGCGTGCCCGCAAGGAGCGAATTCTGCGACGCCTGAAACGAGACCGGCTGCCGAAGACCGATGGCCCGATGTTGCGCGCGTCGAACATTCACTACGAACTGGCGGACCGCACTCAGGCAACGAACTACGGCGGCATCGGCATGATCCATCAGTTGGTGCGCGAGCTGGGACTTGCCGAGGAGATTGACCGCCACCTGCACGTGCTCAAACTGCATGCGCCGTATCACGAGTCGGATCACGTGTTGAACTTCGCGTACAACGCCCTATGCGATGGCGTGCGACTGGAGAATATCGAGGGACGACGGCAAGACGAAGCCTATCTCAACGCGCTGGGCGCTGAGCGGATTCCCGATCCCACCACGGCGGGTGACTTCTGCCGGCGTTTTCACGAAGGACATCTTCAAACCTTGCAGGAAGTGTTTGACACCATTCGGCGGAAAGTGTGGACCCGACAGCCGAAAGCATTCTTTCAAACGGCCACCGTGGATGTGGATGGCACGCTGGTGGAGACGACCGGTGAATGCAAGGAAGGCATGAGCTTGTCCTACAAAGGCATCTGGGGTTACCATCCGCTGCTGGTGACGCTGGCCAACACCGGCGAAGTGCTGCGGCTGGTGAACCGTCCCGGCAATCGGCCTTCACACGAGGGGGCCGCGGAGCAACTCGATCAGGTCATCGCCCTCTGTCGCGGAGCGGGTTTTCAACAGATCGTGCTCCGCGGCGATACCGATTTCACCCAAACGGTGCATCTCGACCGCTGGCACAATTTGGGGTATGTGAAGTTCATCTTCGGCATGGATGTGACCGCTGGGCTGCACATCACGGTCGATGATTTGCCGAAAACGGCCTGGAAAACGCTGCGTCGGCCGCCTCGCTACCAGGCCCGCACTCAGCGGCGGCGACGGCGAAAGCGCGTCAAGCAGGAGGTCGTGGACGCCAAGGGCTACAAAGACATCCGCCTGTGCGCAGAACAAGTGGCTGAGATGGAATACCGACCAGGCGCCTGCCGGCACGCTTACCGGCTGATCATCCTCCGTAAACAGTTGGAGGTTCGGCAGCGCGACCAATTGGAATTCTTTCCCGACTACCGCTACTTCTTTTATCTGACCAACGACCGGGACAGCGCGCCGGATCAGATCGTGTTCTCAGCCAACGACCGCTGCCAGCAGGAAAACATTTTGGCTCAACTTCACGGCCTGCGGGCTTTGCACGCTCCCGTAGACAACTTGCTGAGCAATTGGGCCTATATGTTGATGACCGCGCTGGCCTGGAACCTCAAGGCATGGCTGGCGCTGTGGACGATGCCGCAGGGTGGGCGCCACCAGGAAAAGCAGCGCGCGGAGAACGAGAAACTGTTGAAGATGGAGTTTCACACGTTCGTCGGCGCTTTCCTGCGAGTGCCCTGTCAAATCGTGCGGACGGGCCGCAGACTGGTTTATCGCATCTTGGCGTGGAACGTTTGGCAGGGTCTCTTTTTCCGCCTCGTGGGACAGTTAAGCCAGCCCCAACGCTGTTGACGTTTTTCGTGTTTGAAGCCGGGGTTCGGATGCTCCGGTCCGCCGCGACGCCTAACCCTGAAAGGACAACACATCATGGAGCCACGACAAAGCGAAGCGTACGACTCAGCCCTGCGGCGGGCTGTGGCCCATCGCTCCGCGCGCCGCGACGCGGCGCCGCGCGACGGCCACATTGCCCGTCGGGGGACGCTTATTTAAGG
>JAICVV010000286.1 GCA_025935155.1 Alphaproteobacteria bacterium | reverse complement strand
GTGCCCACGGCAGAAGATGCTTTCGTGGCGGTGCGCGACGGCATCCGCTACTCCGGCATGGGGGCGTGGCGCGGCATGTTGAGCGAAAAGCAGATGTGGCAGGTGGCGAATTTCGTCAGCCGCATGCAGCATCTGCCGCCGGACGTGAATCGCGCCTGGCAGGCGAAGCAGCATTAAAGCTCAGAATTTCGTAGCCACGCCCGTGTAAACCTGAACATCCGGCGTGGCGCGGTTGAGCCCGAAATTCACGCCACCGTCGATCTGAAAAGTTTTGGTCAGCAGCTTGGTGGCCGCGAAATCGAGCGAATATTGCGTGGGCGCGCCAGCAGGATCGTCGTTCCAGTCGCCCCAAACTTCCGCATTCAGCGTAACGTCGCCGGGAAGCGCGTAGCCCACCACCATCGTCTGGCTGGTGTTGAAGTGGCGGCCGTCGCGGTTGGCATTCTTCAGCGCATCGAATTCCGGCGAGAAGCCGAGCGACCACACATCCGACAGTGTGATGTTCACCGGCGCGCTGACGCCGCCTTCCACCGCGGCGTTGCCGATGCCATCGCGCGCGGTGGGCAATTTGACATACGGAATGAAGCCCAGTTGCACATCGCCTTGCGGAACGGCGTCGTATTTTACCTTCAGGAACAGATCGCCGATCCCGTCCAGCGTGTGCGTGCCGAAGGCATCGTGGGTGCGCACGATCTCATACGGCACGATATTCGCTTCCACATCCCAGTTTTCGGCGATGCCGTATTTCAAGGTGGGATTGGTCATGAGATACGCGTCGGTGGTGACGCCGCCGCTGCGTTGGAAGGTGCCGTTCAGCAAATCGGTTTCCAGCTGCCACGCACCGGGCTCGACCGCGCACGCATTGTTCGATTTCGTCGGCCGGTCGGCGCAGATCGGCGTCTGATCGTCGGCCATCGCAGCAGCACTCTGAACTGCGGCAACAAACATACAAAGGAGGCCGGCCGGAAATCTAAGGGTCACGAGTGCGCTTGTGGCTAGGAGTAATCTGTCTTACATTCTTACCATGAACGCGCCAGTTTCCAAGCTCACGTCGAAAGCACAAACCGTCATTCCCAAGGCGGTGCGGGAAAGATTGGGACTTAAACCCGGCGATCTTGTCCGCTACGTTTTCAAAGGCAAGCGCGTGACGATCGAGCGGGCACCCACAGATGTGGAGGACGATCCCTTCGCAACCTTCACCGAATGGGCCAGCGAGGCCGACGAAGAAGCCTATCGCTCGCTCTGACAATGCGGCTTCAGCCCTTCGACATTGTGGTGGTGCCCTTTCCCTACGCAGACCGGCTTGCCGAGAAACGCCGCCCGGCCGTGGTGATCAGCAACCCCGTTGTCAGCGACCGCTACAAACTGGTGTGGCTCGCAATGATCACCAGCGCCGCCAATCCGGGCTGGGCTTGCGATGTGGATATTTCCGATCTCGCGGCAACGGCGCTTCCGGCCCCGTCGCGCATCCGGCCGGTGAAGATTGCGACGGCTGACGTTGCTCGCGTAATCCGGCGCATTGGCAAGCTTGGTGTGCGTGACGCCAAAGCGCTCAGGAGCGCGCTCGCGGGATTGCTTGCGGGCTGATTGAAAGGCGGAACTATGGCGCTGAATGCAATCGATACGCGGACGCGACTGCCGGCGATTTGGTATTTCGGAATCGGCGTGGCGCTGCTCGCCACACAAATCGCCGTGCTGCATGCGTTTGGCCAACCGTTCATCGCCGCCAGCGGGCGCATCCTTCTCTGGGTGAACGATCCGTTCAGCGCCGACACGTCGCAGCAGCTGGCAGACTGGTACAGCTTCTCGCACATTATCCACGGCTTCATCTTCTACGGCTTGCTAAAGCTCGCGGCGCCGCGCCTGTCCGTTGGCGCGCGCTTCCTGGTCGCGATGGGAATCGAGGTCGCGTGGGAGCTGACGGAAAACACGCCCATGGTCATCCGGCACTATCGCGAGCAGGCGCTGGCCGCCGGATACAGCGGCGACAGTATCCTGAATTCTGTGTCCGACACACTGATGATGTCGGCTGGTTTCTTGCTGGCGTCGCGATTGCGCTGGCAGTGGACTGTTACGCTGGCTGTTGGGCTGGAAATTTTCACCGCGCTCGCCATTCGCGACAACCTGACTCTCAATACAATCAATCTGCTCGCCCCTGCCGATTGGCCGCCTGTACAGTCAATTCACAAATGGCAAGCGGGTGCAAAACGCTGATGTTCACAAGCCCCTTGCGGAAATGACAGGTATGTAATTTGCGGCTACGAGCCAGCGCGCCTACGGTCCTCGCTTCCGCGCTCCGGTCCCATGGCCGAGAAGAAGCGCACCGAAGGGGATGTCCATGTTCAAATCGTTTGTCGCTGCCGCGGCTCTCGCGATGCTGCCTGGACTGGCGTTCGCCGGCCCAATTACGCAGCTGAAAAATCAGCCGCCCGCCGGCGCGCAGCTGACCTTTCTGCTGACTGACGGAACGGTTCTGGCGCAGGCCGGCAACGGCTCCGATTTCTGGCTGCTGTCGCCGGACAAAACGGGAAGCTACGTCAACGGAACGTGGAAGCAGGTGGGCAGCCTGCAGCAGGGTTATTCGCCTTCGGCCGCTTCCTCACAGGTCCTCGCCGACGGGCGCGTGCTGCTGGAGGGGGGCGAATACAATTTTGGAAATTTCACGCTGACCAATCTCGGCGCGATCTATGATCCGCTGAAGCAGACTTGGACACCTGTCAAGCACCCGAAAGGCTGGCAGAACATCGGCGATTCCCCGTCGATCATGCTGCCTGACGGCAGGTTCATGCTTGGCGACAAGCTGCACAAGCGGGGTGTATTTTTCGATCCCTCCACCATGAAGTGGACAGACGCGGGCTACACCGGCAAGAAGGATTTCAACGCGGAGGAAGGCTGGACGCTGATGCCGGACGGCAGCGTTCTCACCTTCGACGTAAAGGCGCACCCCAACTCGGAATCCTACAATCCAACAACGCAGACGTGGACCGGCCTCGGCAGCACCAAGGCCGATCTGCAGGCGCCGGATTGCTCCGGTAATTGTTGCCTCAACTATCCGCCGAAAAATAAATGCTATTTCCCGCCCGGCGAAGTGGGGCCTGCGGTTCTGCGGCCCGATGGCACGGTGTTCGCTACCGGTGCCTCAAGCCACACGGCCATTTACACGCCCGGAAAAGGCTGGGCGGCGGGTCCGGACTTCCCCAACGGCGACAACGCCGCCGACAGCTTCGCGACACTCCTCACCAACGGCGACGTGATGGTTGAAGGTGTCTTTGGCCAACTCTACCTTTGGGACGGCAAGACCCTTAGCAGCGCGGGTGCCACGGCGTTCGGGCTGATGACCGTGCTTCCGAACGGGCAGATTCTGATTGGCGGCTCGGAAGTGTACACCAGCACCGGCACGTACCAGGCGGCATGGCAGCCGACAATCACGACCGCGCCGTCAAAAGTGACCCGCGGCAACACCTATCAGATCTCCGGCACCCAATTTAACGGGCTGTCGCAGGCCGG
>JAICVV010000068.1 GCA_025935155.1 Alphaproteobacteria bacterium | reverse complement strand
TGGCCTCTTTTTGGGGCCCCCCCCGGTTCGGGGGGGGGTGGGGCGCCGGGGGCGGGGGGGGGCGGCGAAGCTCCCGCCCCCTCCACCGCTTCGCGGTCCCCCTCCCCCGCTGCGCGGGGGAGGAACCCGCCGGCCCACACCTGCCGTTCATATTTGCCGAGGTTCTGCACGATAAAGGGCCGCACGTTCGGAATCGACAGCAGCCGCTTGCGCGTGGTGTGAATGGCAAAGCGCCCGAGGTCGCAGCCTATCCATCGTCGCCTCATTTTCTCTGCTGCAAGGAGACTGCTGCCCGATCCGCAAAAACAATCCAGAATTAGGTCGTTGTCGTCGCTACTAAATGAAAGGACGCGCTCGATCAGATCGATCGGTTTTTGCGTATCGTAGTCGACCCATTCCTCTTTGTTAGCCGGTTGCAAACATCGGATTCGCCATACGTTATCAATGGTCCGATCCTCGCTAATGTACGTTACTGCCTTTCCGTCCGGCCCAATCACATTCTGAATTTTTCCTTCGACCTTTTGATATTTCAGTTTCTTAACAGGCTGATCCCGCTTTTCCTTTTGGGCGTGATACGTATAGGAGCTCTGCTTCGATTTGACGTAGTAGAGGATTTGATCGAACGCCTTTGGGAGTAACCGCTTTCGACTGTCGTGAAGCTTGTTGTAATAATACCAAGCTATCTCGTTCTGAAAATTATCTATGCCAAAAATCTCATCCATTAACAGCTTGATGTATGGGCCCCGATGCACATCTATGTGGACATAGATTGAGCCGGCTTCGTTCAGAAGCTCGTGCAGGATCACGAGCGTATCGTGCATCCACTCCAGATAAGAATCTAAGTTCCTGCCCCAAGTGTCACGGTATGCCTTCTGTTCAATCATGCTCGGCTGCTTAATGAACTTGAGCGCTTCCTCCGGATCGCCGCAGTAGTCTGGAATCGTTGCGGTGTACGAAAAATCTTCTTCGGTCGCGAACGGCGGATCGATGTAGATGAGGTTCACCTTGCCGGCGAATTCCGGCAAGAGCGACGGCAGCACATATTTCTTGTCGCCCCAGACGAGCCGGTTGCGCCATTCCTCTTCCGCGAACCCGGCGCCGAGCAGCAGACTCTTCTGACGGTCCTGCGCCGATTCATTCACCGTCTCCACGGTCTGAAACGGCAGCGCCACGCGGAGCGGCGCCACGCGGCGGCCTTGCTCGTCGTACTTGCCGTCCCAGATCAGCTCCGCCCGCGCAGGCTTCCGCAGATTCGCCTTCGCGCCCGCCTGAGCCGGCTTCTTCGCAACATCGTTCATCGCACCCGCACCGGTTGCGCTTGTTTAGGGCGATTCCTCGCATCGGCAAAGTGTCTGCGGCGGACGCCCAAGCGACGGACTATATCCACCGGTACAGGCGGGCGACGGCGGTGAGCCACAGGATGGCGAGCGCCGTGTTCATGACGGCATCCATCTGCGCGCGGGAAAGATTCCATCCCGTGCAATCGCCGATCGTGGTGCGCAGCCAGGCGCCTTCTTCGCGGTTATTCGGATCGCGCCAGCGGCCGGTGCGGATAAGGGATTCGATATTGTTCAGCACGCAGCTGCCGCCGTTCAGCCGCCACTGCAGGAACATCGCCGGCAGGAACACGAGATAGCCGATCAGCGCAACGCGCCATGGCACGGCCCATCCGCTCAGCACGTAAAGCAGCGGCAGGAAATGAACCACGAAGCAGAATTTGCCGAGTGCATCGCGCCGTTGCGGCCGCGCGAAAACCGCCGCTTCCAGTTCGCTCGCTTCGCTATCCTGCAAGCTCATCCAATACGCGCGCTTGAGGTTCGCGCCGATGCTATCTCTATGAGAAGAACGGCGCCATTGCGGGGGCGGCGCCGAACGCCCATATTCGCTGACCGGGAAGGGGCTACCGCTCCGCCACAACCGGCCGGTCAGACAGGCACGCGAAGGAAAGAACATGAGCTCTCCACAGGTGCAGGACATCATCCAGAAAATGGGCAGCGCAGTGGGCGCCAATTCCGGCCTTGGCGGCACCGTGAAGTTCGACTTCGGCGAGCCTGGCAGCGTGTTCATCGACGGCAAATCCGCACCCAATACGGTGAGCGACGGCGCGGGCAAGAATGCGGATTGCACCATCAGCGTGGCGCTGGACACCTTCGGCAAGATGATCCGCCGCGAGCTCGACCCCACCAGCGCCTTCATGCAGGGCAAGCTGCGCGTGGCCGGCGATATGGGCCTGGCCATGAAGCTGGGGCCGATTCTGCAAAAGGCGTAGCGCGGGAGCGTTGCGGCGGCCTTTCCTTTTCGTTGCGGCGAAGAAAGGGAGGGCGCGGTGGCTGTTTTTCAAGATTTTCGGCCACCGCTTAACCTTCCTTGCAGCGGCGCGTGCTAAGCCGTATTCGAGTCTGGAAGGCGGCAGGTGGCGGCCGTGAGTGCCGGGACGCGTTTACCGCAGGGCTTCGGTGGCCAGCGCGCGATCGAGCCCGAGGATATCCAGGCCCGTTTCGCGTATGGGCGGGACGGCAAGCCGCTGCGTATCGCCACCTTGCTGCCGAATCCGGACCTCACCTCGCGCGGCGTCTGCGTGCTGCTGCACGGGCAGACGGAATTCATCGAAAAATATTTGGAGGTGACGGGCGAGCTGCTGTCGCGCGGCTTTACGGTCGCGACGATGGATTGGCGCGGGCAAGGCGGTTCGGCACGCGCGCTGAAGAATCCGCTGAAGGCGCACATCGCCGATTTCCGGCAATACGATTCCGATCTGCTGGTGTTTCTCGACAAGGTGGTGCGCAATTTCAGCGACCGGCCGCCCATTGTGCTGGCGCATTCCATGGGCGCGCACATCGCGCTGCGGGCGATGCACGATCGCCCGAAGCAGTTTCGCGCTGCCGTACTGATTGCGCCAATGATGCGGGTGCTGACCCGTGGCTACAATCCGCGGCTCGCGCGGCTGATGTGTTCGATGCAGAATTTCGCAGGCCGTGGCGGCGATTGGGTGATCGGAATCCGCGAACGCGATCCGCTGCAGATGACCTTCGCCGATCAGCTGGTGACATCGGATGCAGAGCGTTTCGCGCGCACGCAGAACATCCTGCGGCAGCATCCGAATTTGCGGCTGGCGGGGCCGACCTGGGGCTGGCTGGAAGCTGCGTACCGCTCCATGGATACGGTGATGTCGCCCGGTTACGCGGAAGCAATCGCCACTCCAGTACTTGTTTTCGGCGCGGGCCGCGATCGCATTGTCGACACGGCCGCGACACGGGAATTCGCCGCGCGGCTGCCGCATGGCCGCTATCGCGAATTTGCAGACGCGGAACATGAAATCCTGATGGAGAACGATTCCATCCGCGCACGTTTCTGGGAAGCTTTCGACGAATTCGTTGCCGATTACATCTGACGCGCGTTGCTTCCGTTTAACAATCTTACGGCTGCGCAATAAGCGTGACCAATGGGCCACGCCTTCGATTGCGATTGCATTTTCCCGTTGTGGAACCGTGGAACGGCGCGGGGGGCAATACGTATATACCGCGAGGTCAGGCCCCCAAGCCCGGCGCCGTGTGCAAGCGTAATTTCAGAGGAGACTACCCAATGCGTTTGAATTCATCCCTTTTCGGAGCGGGATTTGCCGCTGCCCTTCTGCTTTCCGTCGCGCCGGTAGCGGCGCAGCCCGTGATCGGCGGCCCGTGGTCCGGCCTTTATATCGGCGGCAACATGGGTGGCGCGTTCGACGCCAACAAACTGAGCTTCACCGATCAGAGCAGCGCGCAGGATCTGGCCTTTCGCGGCCAGAACAATGACACCAAGTTCATCGGCGGCGTGCATGCCGGTTACGACTTTCAGCCTGGCGGCATCATGTTCGGCGTGGAAGGCGATTCCGACTTCGGCGACAACATCAATTATCTCGCCAGCATCCGCGGCCGCGTCGGCGTGCCGCTGGGTCCGGTGCTGATCTACGGCACGGGCGGCGGCGCTTTCGAAGGCGCGCATGAGCAGTTCGCGGTGGATTCGACCAGCGGCGGCACCTCCCAGTTCAGCCGTCATGTGAACAAGACCGGCTGGGTCGCTGGCGCCGGCGTGGAAACCTATATCATGCCGGCGCTCAGCGTCGGCGCCGAAGGCCTGTGGTACGATTTCGGCCGCGACACGGCCGATCTGACCACGCCGGCGGCAACCGGTGCCGAGCCGTTTTCGGTTGCAGACGATCGCAAGTTTGCCGTGGCACGCGCCCGCATCACCTATCATCTCGGCTGGTAATTCGAAGGTTCAGTGAAAGGCGGCCGGCTGTCCGAAAGGGCGGCCGGCCGTTTTGCATTCTCGCATCGCTGGCTGGTGTTTTGCTGCAGCCTGCCGCTATCATGATTAGAGCGGAGCTGAAGGAGCGCGGGTCATGGTGAGAGAAGAAGAAGTGCTGGCCGCTTTGGACAAGCCGCGCGCCGTCTATTCGCTGCAGAAGCTGCTCGATCCCAGCAACCGGAGCACGGATGCGTTGCAGGAACTCCTGTTGCGCATGCGCGCAGCGGGCAAGGTGAAGTTCGACATCAACAGCGGCAAATGGAGCCGAGCCTAGCTGTTTATCCGCGTGAGGCGTGTGATTCCGATCAGCCCTCCGCCGTCATCGCCCGCTTTATGCGGGCGACCCAATTTTCAATGTTCTAAATGGGTCACCCGGATCGCGCTGTTCCGCGCGACCGGGCGATGACGTGTTTTGTTTATCTGTTGGGAAGGTCACCGCCATGCGTGCGAGATTGAAGGGGCTTTACAGCTCTGATGTTGATTTAGAGAGCTGGGCTCCGGGTCCAGCATTTGGAACGTCAGTCGATGTCATCATCTGTCCGCCTGACGGCGAGGGTGAAGAAATCTTCGGCCTTACTGTCTGTAGCCCATCATGGTTTGGTGAGAGGCTCGCTGAAGAGGGAATCCGAAGCGGCCACCACACAATTTTCGTGCATGAGTACAACTATCGACGGTTATACTCGTTCGTCGAACGTGCAGTGCAGCGGGTCGATGCTTCGACATGGAAAGAGGTGGCGGAACAATTGGCTTGGCTGGGTTCATGGGAATTTTCTGACTACCGGCCCTGACGGCCAGCTTCCGGGATCTGCGATTGGCGGCTGTTGCACGAAGCGACGCGCGGGCGGAAAGTGGCGCTCGCGATTCTTTTTCCGGCAGCACGTCCGTGACCGTTCGCATTCTTGGGCTCGATCCGGGCCTCGCCCGTATGGGCTGGGGCGTGATCGAATGCGCCGGCACGCACCTCTCGCACGTCGCCCACGGCGTGCTGCGCAGCGACGCGAAAACCGAACTGGCGGAGCGGCTGCTTGCCCTGCATGAAGCCATCGCGGCCATTATTGCGGAGTTGCGGCCGTCTGCCCTCGCCATCGAACAGGCTTTCGTGGCGAAGGATCCCTCTGCAGCGCTGAAGCTGGGGCAGGCGCGTGCCGTGGTGCTGCTCGCGGCTGCGCGGCAGGGCATCGTCATCGCCGAGTATGCGCCCAACCACATCAAGAAATCTGTGGTGGGCGTGGGCCATGCGGAGAAGGCGCAGGTGCAGGCGATGGTACGGCACCTTTTGCCGACAGCACGTGTGGAAGCCGCCGATGCCGCCGACGCGCTCGCCTGCGCGATTGCGCACGCGCACTTCGCCGGCACGCGCGCGAAACTGCTCGCAGCGCTCGCATGATCGGCAAGCTGACGGGCATTGTGGATTCTGTTGCGGAGGATCATGCGATCCTCGATGCCGGCGGCGTGGGGTATCTCGTGCATTGCCCATCATCCACCTTGGCGAAGCTGAATGCCGGCGCGAGCGCATCGCTGATGATCGAAACCAAAATGAGCGAAGAGGCCATTCGCCTGTACGGCTTTTCCACCACGGAGGAGCGCGAATGGTTTCGCCTGCTGCAGGGCGTGCAGAATGTCGGCGCGCGGGTGGCGCTGAATGTGCTCTCCGCCCTGTCATCGCGCGAGCTGGAACGGGCCGTGGCCTTGGGCGACAAGGCAGCAGTTGGCCGCGCGCAAGGGGTGGGGCCGAAACTCGCCACCCGCATCGTCACGGAGCTGAAAGACAAGGCGCCTGCCATGATGCTGCGTGGGCATGCCGAAGAGACGGTGCCGATCCTCGCGCCACGCGGGCCGGAAGCCGATGCCGTCGCAGCGCTGGTGAAGCTTGGCTATTCGCAGACACAGGCCGCGGAAGCGGTGGCGCGCGCCGCCCGCGATATCGGCGAACACGCTCCGGTCGACGCCCTCATCCGCGAAAGCTTGCGCGCCATGGCGCGTTAACTTAAACTGACTAGTCAGACTAGTCAGGAGAGCCGAATGGATAGAACTTGGGCAGTCCAGGACGCGAAGGCCCATTTTTCGGAGTTCCTCCGGGAGGCCGAGCGGGAGCCGCAGATCATCACCTTCCGGGGGCAGCCGAAGTTTGAGGTGCGATTGCTGCCGGACACAGCCAAAAAAGCCTCCGACTCAGCGACGGCCGTGCTTCCGCGCTGGTGGTTGAGCGCGCCCAAGGTTCCGGAATTCAAGCTGCCCCCGCGCAAACGCGAGAAGCCGAGAAAAGTCTTTTGATTTTTCTGCTGGACACCTGCGTGCTTTCAGAAGCAACGAAGCCCCGCAAAGATGCGGGCCTCATGGCGTGGCTGGCCGCGCAGGACCTGACGCGGCAATACATCAGCGCGATCACCCTTGGTGAGCTGCATTTTGGCGCCGCGCGCCTGCCGGAAGGGCGGCGTCAGCAACAGCTTCGGGAATGGATTGTTACGGTCGAGGAAGATTATGCGGGACGCATTGTCCCGTTGGACCCGGCGGTGGCGGAGCGTTGGGGCAGGCTGCGCGCCTCATCGCCGGATGCACAAACGGTCGATCTTCAGCTGGCGGCGACGGCGCTGGCGTATGGCTTCACTTTCGTTACGCGGAATGTGAAGCACTTTCGCTTCGATAGTCTCACGGTGCTAGATCCGTGGGAGCCATGATGGCCAGAACGCCGGACAATATCCGGACGGAAACAGACCGCCTCGTCACATCCGAACGCGGTGAAGAGGATACGCTGGAAGCCTCACTGCGGCCGAAGCGGCTGGCCGAATTCGTCGGCCAGCAGCAGGCGCGGGAAAATTTGTCGATCTTTATTCAGGCGGCGCGCGAGCGTCGCGAGGCGCTGGATCATGTTCTGTTTTCCGGCCCGCCGGGTTTGGGCAAGACGACATTGGCGCAGATCGTGGCGCGCGAATTGGGGGTGAATTTCCGTGCCACCTCCGGGCCGGTGCTGGCGCGTGCCGGCGATCTCGCCGCCATTCTCACCAATCTCGAAGCGCGAGATGTGCTGTTCATCGATGAGATTCACCGGCTCAATCCGGCAGTCGAGGAAATCCTCTATCCGGCAATGGAGGATTACGAGCTCGATCTGGTGATCGGCGAAGGGCCTTCTGCACGCTCGGTGAAGATCACGCTGGCGCCATTCACCCTTGTGGGCGCCACTACGCGTTCCGGTCTGATTACGACGCCGCTGCGCGACCGCTTCGGCATTCCGGTGCGGCTGAATTTCTATTCCGCGGACGAACTGGTTTCGATTGTGGAGCGCGGCGCGCGCGTGCTGGGGCTTGATCTCACCAGCGACGGCGCGCGCGAAATTGCCTCACGCGCCCGCGGCACACCGCGCATTGCCGGACGGTTGCTCAAGCGGGTGCGCGATTTCGCCAGCGTGGCGAACCACGGAACCGTGAATGCGAAGATTGCCGATGAAGCGCTGACGCGGCTGGAAGTCGACAAGCGTGGGCTCGATGCGTTCGACCGCCGCTATCTCAGGCTGGTCGCAGAAGCCTTTGGCGGCGGGCCGGTCGGGATTGAAACCATCGCGGCGGCGTTGGGCGAAGCGCGCGACGCTATTGAGGAAATTGTGGAGCCGTTCCTGTTGCAGCAGGGTTTCGTGCAGCGCACGCCGCGTGGCCGTGTGCTGACCGGCGCTGCCTTTGAGCATCTCGGATTGACTACACCGCCACGCGACCCTACGCAAATCGGATTGTTTGCCGGCGGTGAGGAGGCATGACCTGAAACACGTCATCGGCCTTGTCATCGCGCTGATCTTCACGTGGATGATTTTTTTCGGCGCGGGCTACTTTGGCGCGGTGTGGACGCATTATTTCGCGGATGAACCGCAACCGAAGAATACGGGCGAAGTGTCGGTGAAAGTCATCACCCCTCCAACGCCCTATATCGGACTTTTTTGTCCAAACTATAGACCTGGCATGAAATGCCCCGATCGACCGAACCAAGCGGCTCCGAAACCACATGGTTGAATATCAAGAGTTTGGGCGGTTCGAAGGTAAGACGCACGTCCTGCCCATCCGTATCTATTACGAAGACACCGACCTTTCCGGCGTCGTCTATCACGCCAATTATTTGCGCTACATGGAACGCGGCCGCTCCGAGTTTTTCCGCTCTGTTGGCATCGTGCGGCTGGCGCAACTGGAAGCGGACGAGCCGACCGCCTGGACCTTGCGCAAG
>JAICVV010000353.1 GCA_025935155.1 Alphaproteobacteria bacterium | reverse complement strand
GACAAATTCCCGTTCGCCGGCTCCATCCGCCCCACATCGGAAGACTTGGGTGAACTCACCCTAAACCGCACCTGGCGGCCGCAGCTCGCGGTAGTCGGGATGGACGGATACCCTTCACCGGAAAACGCGGGCAACGTGCTGCTCCCCTTTTCCACCGCCAAGCTCAGCATGCGCATTCCGCCGACGCTCGACGGGGAAGGCGCGGTGCAGGCGATGAAACGCGCCCTGGAAACCGATCCGCCGTACAAGGCGGAGGTGGAATTCCACGCCGAAGGCGGACAAACCGGCTGGAACGCGCCGCCGCTCGCGTCATGGCTGGAGAAGGCGGTGGCGCACGCCTCCGAGGAAGCCTTCGGCAAGCCGCCGGCTTACATGGGCGAGGGCGGCACCATCCCCTTCATGGGCATGCTGGGCGAGAAATTCCCGCAGACGCAGTTCGTCATCACTGGCGTGCTGGGGCCGCATTCGAATGCGCACGGTCCGAACGAATTTCTCCACATCCCGACGGGCAAGCGCGTGACCATTGCCATCGCGCGCGTGATTGCGGAGCATTACGCGCGGGCTAGCTAGGAAGCGACAACGTGGGCACGAAGTGGAGCGCTGAAATTGAACAGCCTAGAGCGATGAAGCTCATAATAGAGCACGATGCGCCTGCGGGATTTTACCTGCGGGCGTATGAACGCAGCAAATGCACGCACGATTATCTGCAAGATACTTGGGACGCAGCCGTCTCCCAAGCCGAAGAAGAATTCGGCGTGCCCGCGAAAAAGTGGCGGCAAATCCCTGCCTAGACGCAATCGCGACCGCGGATATAAAAACGATCTCCCCTCGCCCCCACGCATGTGGGGGAGAGGGGCCGGGGGTGAGGGGGGCAGTCCGAAATCAGAAGACGGAAGTCAGAAATCAGAACGTCCTGTACTCGCATCCGATTCTGACTTCTGATTTCTATGTTCTGACTTCTGGAACCCCCTCACCCCCCTCTCCCCCTGAAGGGGGCGAGGGGAATCACTTCTCTTTCACCAACTCGATCATCGCTTGCGCGGCGGCGGGGGCGCGGACTTGGCGCCAGAGATGACGATTAGGTTCACCTCCGCCAACGCGGGAGCCCGCCTCTTGACCGGAACGACCATTCGGACTAAGTTCACTAAACTAAGGCTGAAAATCGATGCGCCAGGTCAACATCCATCAGGCGAAAACCGAGCTTTCCCGCCTCGTTGATGAAGCGGCAAGAGGAGAGCCGTTCGTGATCGCAAAATCCGGCAAGCCGCTGGTAAAGGTGACAGCCCTCGAGACACGCGCCGCCAGTCAAATGCGGCGGCTCGGCTTTCTCGCCGGGCAAATCGCCGTGCCGGACGATTTCGACCGCATGGGCGAAGGCACTATCGCCAGCCTGTTCACTGGCGACGAGTGAGGCTGCTTCTCGATACGCACTTGCTGCTATGGGCGGCGGGTGAGCCGCGCAAGCTCTCGAAGGCTGCGCGCCGCCTCCTCGAAGCAGCGGACAACATTCTGGTCTTCAGCGCCGCGAGCCTGTGGGAGATTGCGATCAAGCAGAGTCTCGGCCGCGACGATTTTCGCGCCGACGCGCGTCTGCTCCGGCGCGGGTTGCTCGACAACGGCTACGAAGAATTGGCGATCACAGGCGCGCACGCTGTTGCGATCGCCACGCTGCCGCCGCTGCACAAGGATCCCTTCGACCGCATCCTGCTGGCACAGGCCCAAGTAGAGGGATTTACGCTCCTCACCGCTGACGACCGCCTCGCGCAGTATCCGGGCGCAGTTCAGAAAGTGTGAGTGTCAGCAGCTCGGTCAGCCTCGCCCGGCGCGGGGCCGCGAACCCCGGCGAGGACGCCAAAGGGACATTCGCGCTCCTTTCGAGATGGAAAATCCCGGCATCACAATTCAAGATGCCCGCATGTCTGGAGAATCGAGAAGGGCATGAGCGGCATGGGACAGCCGCAGCCCACACCGGCGACCCAATCGCGGCCGCGCAAATTTCTCGTGGTGGTGGACAAAACGCCGGAATCACGTGTGGCGGTGCGGTTCGCCACCCGGCGGGCGCAGCATACCGGCGGCCGCGTCACGCTGCTTTGCGTGGCACAGCACGACGATTTTCAGCAATGGCGCGGCGTCGAAGAAATCATGCGCGACGAGGCGCACCAGGAAGCCGAAGCCCTGATCTACGAGGCGGCCAAGGCCGTGAACGAGCTTTCCGGTATCCTGCCGGAGTTGGTTATTCTCCATGGGCAGACCTCCGAATGCCTCATCGGGCTGATCAGGAACGACCAGGACATTTCGATTCTCGTGCTGGCGGCAGGTGCATCCAAGGAAGGACCGGGACCGCTCATCTCCGCCTTCATCGGCGGCAGCGCGGGCGCAAGCCGCATTCCGGTGACGGTGGTGCCCGGCGGATTGTCCGAAGCTGAAATCGATACGATTGCCTGAGTGAGGAATGTCATGCGCTATCTGCACACCATGGTGCGCGTTTCCAATCTGGAGGAGAGCCTGGATTTCTACTGCAACAAGCTGGGGCTGAAGGAAGTGCGCCGCATCGACAGCGACAAGGG
>JAICVV010000301.1 GCA_025935155.1 Alphaproteobacteria bacterium | reverse complement strand
GACCTTGTGCTGTTCTATGTGTTCTTCGAGGGCGGCCTCATCCCGATGTTCCTCATCATCGGCGTGTGGGGCGGCGTGCGGCGGGTGTACGCCAGCTTCAAGTTCTTCCTCTATACGCTGCTCGGCTCGGTGCTGATGCTGCTCGCCATTTTGTGGATGTACCTCTACGCGGGCACCACCGATATTGCGGTGCTGCTAAAGTCCGCGCACTTCCCGGTGGCGATGCAGGCGTTCCTGTGGTTCGCCTTCCTCGCTTCCTTCGCCGTGAAGATGCCGATGTGGCCGGTGCACACCTGGCTACCGGACGCGCATGTCGAAGCGCCCACCGCCGGTTCCGTGATCCTGGCCGGCATTCTGCTCAAGATGGGCGGTTACGGCTTCCTGCGCTTTTCCGTCCCGATGTTTGCCAGCGCCAGCCACAGCTTCGCGCCCTTCATCTTCATGCTGTCGGTGATGGCGATCGTCTACACGTCCTTCGTGGCGCTGGCGCAGGAGGACATGAAGAAGCTCATCGCCTATTCGTCCGTGGCGCATATGGGCTTCGTCACGATGGGTATCTTCTCGATGACGCACACGGGCATCGAGGGCGGCATCTACCAGATGCTTTCGCACGGTGTGGTGTCCGGCGCGCTATTCCTCTGCGTGGGCGTGATTTACGACCGCATGCACACGCGCGAGATCGCGGCCTATGGCGGGCTGGTGGCCCGCATGCCCATGTACGCCGCCTGCCTGATGGTGTTCACCCTGGCCAATGTCGGGCTGCCCGGCACCGGTGGCTTCGTGGGCGAATTCCTCACTATGCTTGGCACCTTCCGGGTGAACACCTGGGTGGTGATCTTCGCGGCCACCGGTGCGATCCTGTCGGCGGCCTATATGCTCTACCTCTATTGGCGGGTGATTTTTGGTCGGCTGGTAAAGCCCGCGTTGCAGACCATTCAAGATTTGAGCCTGCGCGAATTTGCGATCCTGTCGCCACTGGTGATCATCACCATTATCATGGGCGTTTACCCGAACTTCGTGTTCGACGTGACGCACGCCTCGGTCGCCAACCTGGTGCATCAAAGCCAAATGGCGGCAATGACGCACAACGACCGCATTACAGCGATTGGCTCCCCCCCCGTTTACGGGGGGAGTACCGCCGAAGGCGGGGAGGGGGGCAAACGCACGCACGCGCCCCCTCCACCACGCTTCGCGTGGTCCCCTTTCCCCGCAAGCGGGGGAGGAACCCAGAGCCCTGAGCTTCGGCTGGGGGCGGCGCGATGAACGCGCTCTCCACGGACCTGATCACCCTGTTGCCGGAGCTCGTGCTGGCGGTTTCCGCCATGGCGTTGCTGATGCTTGGCGCCTTCCGCGACGAGCGCTCGGGCCCGCTGACCACCTGGCTGGCCGTGATTGTGCTGATTGTCGTCGGCTATCTGCTGGTCGGCACCGGCGCGCCCAAAGCCACCGCGTTCCACGGCGCGTTCATCGTGGACGGGTTCGCCCGCTTTGCCGGCATCCTGGTGCTGCTCGGCTCGGTGCTTGCGCTGCTCATCTCCAATCGCTACCTCGAAGACCTGCGCATCGCGCGCTTCGAATATCCGGTGCTCATCCTGCTCGCCACGCTCGGCATGCTGCTGATGGTGTCGGCCGCGAGCTTCATCGCGCTTTATATGGGTTTTGAGCTGCAGAGCCTCGCGCTTTACGTGCTCGCCGCCTTCCACCGCGATTCCCAGCGTTCGACGGAAGCCGGCCTCAAATACTTCGTCCTCGGCGCGCTCTCCTCCGGCATGATGCTGTACGGCATCTCGCTCATTTACGGCTTCACCGGCACCACCGGCTTCACCGCAGTGGCGCAGGTGGTGCGCGCCTCCGGCGCCGGTATCGGCGTGATCTTCGGCATTGTGTTCCTCATCTCGGGCCTCGCCTTCAAGGTTTCCGCCGTGCCGTTCCACATGTGGACGCCGGATGTGTACGAAGGCGCGCCCACGCCCATTACCGCGCTGTTCTCTATGGCACCCAAGGCAGCGGCGATGGCGCTGTTCCTGCGCGCCATCCTGACGAGCTTCCCCTCCGCCACGCCGCAATGGCAGCAGATCGTGTGGGCGGTGTCGGTGCTGTCGATGTTCCTCGGTGCCTTTGCCGCCATCGGGCAGACCAACATCAAGCGGTTCATGGCCTACAGCTCCATCGCCAATATGGGATACGTGCTGATCGGGTTGGCTGCCGGCAGCGCACAGGGCGTGCAGGGCGCATTGATTTACATGCTGATCTACATCGTCACCAATGCCGGCGCCTTCGGCGTGATCCTTGCCATGCGGCGCAGCGGCGTGATGGCGGAGGACATTGCCGATCTCTCGGGGCTCGCGCGCACGCGGCCCGGCCTCGCATTCGTTTTCGCGGCGATGATGTTGAGTCTTGCCGGCATTCCGCCGCTCGCCGGCTTTTTCGCGAAGTTCTACGTTTTCCTCGCCGCCATCAACGCGCATCTGTATGTGCTGGCGGTGCTGGGCGTGCTGGCCAGCGTGATCGGCGCGTACTACTATCTGCGTATCGTCAAGATCATGTATTTCGACGAGCCGGCGCCTGCCTTCGACGAGCAACTCACCGTTTCGCTCAATACCATTCTCGTCGGCTCCAGCCTCTTCACGCTGTTCTTCATCGTGGGAGCGGCGCCGCTGGTGGCGCTGGCCGGTGCCGCGGCCAAGACTCTCCTGCCGTGAGTACGAAGCTGCCGTGGCCGGAGGGCTATGGGCATATTCATTTCGAGAGCACCGGTTCCACCAACGATGAAGCCCGCAGGCTTGCGGCCTCGGGCGATGCCGGTCCGGTGTGGATCACCACTGACGAGCAGACCGCCGGGCGCGGGCGGCGCGGCCGCGTGTGGGTTTCATCGCGGGGGAATCTGATGAGCACCTTGCTGCTCAATCCGCGGGCGCCCGCGGCAGAGTGCGCACAGCTCTCCTTTGTCTCCGCCATTGCGGCTGCCGATACCGTCGCGCACTTCGCGCCGGATGCAGACGTGAAGGTGAAATGGCCGAACGATGTGCTGGCGAACGGCCGCAAAGTCTCCGGCATCCTGCTGGAATCGGCGAGCGCCGGCGGCGAGCCGTACTTCCTCGCCATCGGCATCGGCGTCAACCTGGCGTACTTCCCTCCGGATACGGAGTTTCCCGCCACCTGCCTTGCCTGGCTCGGCGTGCCGGTGCCGCCCACTCGCGACGCGCTGACCCAACTCGCT
>JAICVV010000345.1 GCA_025935155.1 Alphaproteobacteria bacterium | reverse complement strand
GGACCGGCGGATCAAACCACTTATTTCGGGAAAATGGAAGAAGATTATTTTTGCGGGAGAGGCTGGACTCGTCGGGCAAATCGGTGCGTTGGCGTGTTCTGGGCGGAACTATCGAGACTCATCCCACGGCTGCCGCGCGGCATGATGGATATGAAGTATCTCGATGGCGTCGCTCGTGGTTCGATAAAAGATTTTGTAGGGATATCGCCCCAGCGGCGCGACACGAACACCAGGGCGATTGGAGGTTTGGCGTGCGCTGGCCGGCCACCGCGCGATGTGCGCGACGAGACGGCGGATGCGCCGCTCGACCAGAGGTGCGACTGCCGGATAGTGAACAGTGAGCCAGTCGGCAATGGCGGCAAGGTCGTTGAGGGCCTCGTCGGTGTAGACGATCTTCATCGCGTTCGAAATTTTGCGAACGCAGCCTCTACCTCTTGTTCGCTGGCGAAGCGACCCTCCGCAGCGGCGCGCAGGCCGCGATCGATGCCGGCAAGTTCTTCCGGCGTCGGCTGGTATTCGCCGTCCCTCAACCCGGCGTCGAGTTCAAGCACAAGCTCAGCCAGCTCGTTCTGCGTGTCGGCCGGCCACGACTCGACGCGCTCCAGGACCTCGGTCAGTTTCGGTGTCTTCATGACCTCTACCGTAACACAGTGGCATGTGGGTGTCAGCCGTCGCACAGGGAGATGAGCCGACCGTACGCGCCGTGGGCCGCGGAATGTCTGGATTGCCTAATGATGTCCGGCGTTCTGCGCGACGTGCGAGGTCGGATGGGTCGGCTGCGGCGTGCCGGTCAATGTCCATACCGCAACGGCAATGGCCGCGGCGGTCACGAGGTAGGGAAGCGAGCGCTTCATCGTTTGATTCCGTTCATCCCAAAGATAGCAGCTTGGCGGATCGCGCAACAGTTGAACCATTGGATTAGGTTCCATTGTGCTGGTGGCATGCCATGACCGAATAGCAGCGGATTTCGCTCGCCAGATGGCGCAACGCGCGCTGGGGATGAACAACCACATTCGTCCAGTTCAACAAGCGGCGACGAAAGTGTAAGCGGCCATCACGAACGCGCGAAGGCGGACTACGCCTAACGACTAATGCGCCCGCCATCTAATCATTGTTCTCGGCCGCCAGCCGTTGAAACTGCCGCTTCATCGCATCGACCCTCGCGACATAGCTCGCGACGAAGTGATCGCCGCAGCGCTCGCTCTCGTTCATCACGAACTTGCGGCGGGCATAGGCCGTGGCGGGGCCGGCGCCGCAGAGATGGATGAAGGCGGCGAGATCCTGCTTTTGGCGCGCGCTTGGCTTGGCGTCGCCAACGCGGGCGAGAACGTCAGCGAGATTGCGGTCGAGATAGATCGCGGCCAGCTCGATGGCATGGCCCGGGATCGCGCGGACATAGGGGAGGACGCCGCAACCCGTATCCATCACCGCGTGGTCGCGGATGCAGAACCGCGCGGCCTCGGCCGCGGCGCCATCGGTCATCTGGGTGAGACCGACGGCGGAGGAGGCGGGCTGGTAGATCGCGAACGGATTGAAGCTCCATCGCCAGCGCCAGTAGGTGCGATCCACCGGATTGCCGCTGCTCTCGATCTGTACCAGCGCGGCCATCAGCTCCGGCGTGATCGTGCTGGTGGAAAAGCGACGGAACGACGCCCCATATTGCCGCCACGTCTCTGCCGGCTCCTTGTCGAGCCGGTGACCGACGAAGAAGAACAGCTCGGCCGGCTTGCGGATCACCTGGTAGACGAGGTTTGTAAGCGCGAAGGCGGCAAGCAGGATCGCGATGCTGCCCGCGATCCGAAGGGGCCGCGGCACGCGCGCGAGCTTTCGCCGCGCCCATCGTGCGCTCCGCCGCCAGCGGCGCAGGCGAGGGAGGAAGCTTCTGGATTTTCCTGGCATGCAACTGGTGGAGCGTGTAGGGCGGGTTAGCGCAGCGTAACCCGCCGCGCCTGCGAATTCCGTAACGGGGATTGCGCTTTCCGCCTACCTCAAAAGCTATTGTGATCTGCTCGCCCGATGTGCCGCAAGCGCTTCGTCGGCGAGAGCATCGAGCTTGCCTGCCCGCGCGTCGCGCTCAATCGCGGCATCGAACCCTTGCGCGTTGAAAGCCTCGAACCAGGCGCGAAACCGCGCCAGCTCCGGGGGAGCAAGCTGCTCAACGGCCTTCTCGATGTCTTCGGGGGTGGTCATGCCCAAGATATAGCACTGATGGAGCAGGTTGGCCGGGCAGAATATCATTAATCAAAAATTAACATCTTGCCGCTTGATACGATCCTTCCACGGTCGGAACGGCAGATGGGCGCTCACGGAAAAGACCAGCACAGGGAATTGATGCCGATGGCGATCGCCGCGCTCGTCGCCGTGGCGAGCGTGACCGCGCTGCTGCTGCTGGATTTCGGCTCCAGCAACTCGCAAGGCAACGCCGACGGGATGATAACCTCCGCCGTGCTCACCCGCGCCGGCGCGATCGCAACGCCCTCGGAGAAGCCAACCGATATCGCTACTCCCGAAACGATCACGGTATCCGAGCGGGCGCGCCGCCGACGACCGGGTTCTGGCGAATAGCCCGCGTAGGGCGGGTTAGCGCAGCGTAACCCGCCGAACTTTCGCGAATGGTGGCGGATTACGCCT
>JAICVV010000412.1 GCA_025935155.1 Alphaproteobacteria bacterium | reverse complement strand
GATATGGACGCCATCCGCACCGGCCGCGAAGCGCTAAAGGCGGCATTGGTAGAGATCGGCGCCAATGCCGAGCAGCACGGTTATCTCGCGGCACGGGAGTGCACCCTGGGCGACCTCGCCGTGGCTGCGCACATCTCCGCCCTCGACTATTTCGGGGAGATTTCCTGGGGCGAATATCAGGCCGCCGCGGAATGGTACATACGGATGAAATCGCGGCCGTCGTTCCGTTCCTTGCTGGCCGACCGCATCCCAGGCCAGCCGCCGGTGTCGCACTATGCCGAGCTCGACGCCTGACGTTCGGGAAAGTATTCGTGCGACGGCATTGCGCGAGGGCTTCGATGTGGTGCGTTTTGCGAACGCCGTGGTACCGCCTTCCGCCGCCAGCAACCTGCAGCGGTTCTTAAGCGAACAGCGCCATGGCACGATGGACTGGATGGCGCGGAACGCCGAGCGCCGCGCCGATCCCAACGCGCTCTGGCCGGACGCGAAAAGCATCATCGTGCTCGGGATGAACTACGGGCCGTCGCATGATCCTCGCGAACAACTGGCAACGCATGATCGCGCCGCGATCTCCTGTTATGCACTGGGTGACGATTACCACGATGTGATCAAGGGTAAGCTGAAGCGCCTCGCCGCCGGTATCGCGCAACAGCACGGGGCCGAGGTGAAGGTCTTCGTCGATACCGCACCTGTGATGGAAAAGCCGCTGGCGCAGGCGGCCGGCGTCGGCTGGCAGGGCAAGCACACCAACCTCGTGTCGCGGCTGTACGGATCGTGGCTGTTCCTCGGCTCGATCTTCACCACGCTGGAGCTTACGCCCGACGAACCGGAACCGGATCATTGCGGCGCCTGCACGCGCTGTCTGGATGTTTGTCCGACCGATGCCTTTACTGCGCCCTGTCAGATCGACGCCCGGCGTTGCATTTCGTATCTGACCATTGAGCACAAGGGACACATCGCACGCGAGTTCCGCAAGAAGATGGGCAACCGCATCTATGGCTGCGACGATTGCCTTGCCGTGTGCCCGTGGAACAAGTTCGCCAGCGTGGCACGTGAAGCGCAGTTTCACGCCCGCGTGGAATTGGAGCAGCCACGGCTTGCCGATCTCGCCACACTGACCGATGCGGAATTTCGCGCGCTGTTCCGCGGCTCCCCCATTAAGCGCATCGGCCGCGACCGCTTCGTCCGTAATGTGCTGATTGCGATCGGCAATTCCGGCGACCGATCCCTAGCTTCAGCCGTCGAGCGGCTGCTCGACGATGCTTCGCCGCTGGTGCGCGCGATGGCGGCGTGGGCGCTGTCGCAACTCGACCCTTTGCGCTCCGAACAGCTCGCAAGCACACGTTTGTACGCCGAGAATGATCCAGATGTCCGCTCGGAGTGGCAGCAGGCTATTTTGCCTTTGGCCGCTCCAGTGCACTAAGCCGCTGCCTGGCCGCTGCAGCAGCCTCACTTCTCGGCGCCGTTGAGACAATCTTCTGCCAATCGTCGCGCGCGCCCTTCGGGTCGCCCGCTTCGATTTTCAACGTGCCGCGCTCGAGCAGCGCTTCGGGGTAATTCGGCAGAATGCGCAGCGCGGCTTCAAGATCGGCGCGGGCTTCGGCCTTGCGCCCGATCGCGTGCCGCGCCGAGGCGCGCAGCACCAAGAGGTCGGCGCGGTTGGCATCCAGCTTCAGCGCCGATGAAAGATCGATATCCGCCGCTCGCCAGTCGCGGAGTTGCGCCGCAGCTCGCGCGCGATCCGCGAGCAAATCCGGATCGCGCGGCGAGAGTGCCAATGCAGAAGAGAACGATGCTGTCGCCTCGCCGCCACGGTGGGCAAGCAGCCACGCGTTGCCAGCCTGATCGAACAGCGTCGCGCGTTCTTCCGCGCCGCCGACGTTTGCATGCCCCATCCGGTCGAGTTGCGCCGCGGCTTCCGAATACCGCTTCAGCGCAACCAGCGCGAGCGCGCCGCAGTGCTCGGCCGCCGGGCCGCCGCCGGCGTCTTGCCAGGCATGCGCAATGTCGAGTGCCTGTTGGGCGTTGCGATGCGTGAGTTCAAGGCAACGGTCGTAGCGATTGCGGCCGGGGAGCGAAG
>JAICVV010000427.1 GCA_025935155.1 Alphaproteobacteria bacterium | reverse complement strand
CGGCAGCAGGAAAATTCCCGAGCCGATCATCGAACTCGCAACCACCATGGTCGCGAGAAACGGCCCGAGCTTCTTGTGCATGTTGTCGTTCATGGCCCCGCTCCCCTGCCCATCGTTTCAACTTTTGCCAGTTCGGATTTTTCGTGTGCTGCAAGGTCGAGCGTGCGCGCGAGAGCGAATTGCTTCTTCGCTTCGTCGCGATTGCCGGACCACCACAGCGCTTCGCCCCATTTGAGATGCAGGCGGCCCCAGTTGGGCGCGTACTTCGCCGCTTCCTCGAATTTGGCCAGCGCCAGATCGGAGCGGTTCTTGGCGATCAGCGCCTCGCCCCACATCTCCAGCGGATCGGCGAAGTGCGGACCTTTTTCGTGCGCCACCGTAAACTTCGCGATCGCGCCCTCGTAATCGCCCTTGCGAAGAAGCATCTCACCCCAATCGTTGTAGGCGAAGGGAAGAGAAGGTCCCTGCTTCACGGCTTCGGCAAACCACGCTGCCGCGCCGGGCCCGTTCCCGTTGAGCGCCGCAACAATGCCGCGCATGCGCACGCAGTGATAACAATCGCGCGCGGTCGCATCGATGATTTTCTGTGCAGCGGGGAACTCGCCATTCTTGGCCAACGCATAAGCACGCAGCGGCGCTGCGAGGGTGCGATAATGCTGCAATCCGAATCGCGTCCTGCCGTAATCGGTCATAAGTGCGTCGCCATAGGCTTTCGCATCCGCCACCGCGGCAGGCCAATCGCCGCCGGCGATATCCATGAAAGCGCGCGTGCGGCTTAAGACGGCAGGCGACACACTCCCGGTGGCCAGCGCGGCCGCAGTGTCGCTGCGACTCTGCGGCAGGTTGTGCGCCCGCGCGGAATCTTCCGCCTGGAAAAGGAGCGTGTTCGCAGCGGAACAATAGAAGCAGGGGTCGATGCGCGCATGCTGGAAGTCTCCGGTATCGGCATCGCGCTCGAACTGGGCGGCGCCAAGAAACTGGACAAATGCATATCCCCGCATCGCCGCGGGCACGTCCTGTTCTCTTGCGAGCGCGACCACCCCCGCCTGTTTCAGGGCCTCTTCATCGTGCCCAAGAAGATGCTCGCCCACCATGATTTCGCGATGGGCGATTACCATCTTCGGGTTCAGGACGAGGGAATAGCGGGCGCGCGCATTGGCGAGGCGGACATCTCCTGTTACGCTGCGCGTCATCGCCGACCACAGCGACATGAAACCGGACTTGCTCACATTGTCGGGAGCCGTCTGAGCAAAATGCGCGATGGCGGAATAGGCCTCCGCCTCGCGATTCTTTGCATCGAGATAAAGAACATAATTGCTCGGATCGACGCCTTCGAAAACGCGCTCCGCCGCCCGCTGTTCAAGCCTGTCGAGCTCGGAGGAAACTCCGCTGAAAACCTGTGAAGTGTCGCCCGCCAGAGCGACGGTCAGGGCGATCCTGCCGCCACCCAGATCGCGGACGTTTCCCCGCAACGGACGTTCGTGGCCCAGCCATCCCTTCAAATAGCGCCACGCTTCGGCGAGCGAGACGCCGGTTTCCGGAATTTGCACCTTGATGTCTTCGGCGCGGTCGCCGTGGACATCCTTCGAACGGACGAAAGAATTGCCGTTCGCGATATCCCGGATGGCGGCGATCTTGTTCGTCATATCGTCGGCAACGACATCGCCGCCGATGCCACGGGTGGCGAAAGAGGGCGGGACGGAGAATGCTTCCACCACAATGCCGTCCGCCTGGCTGGCATTCCACATCGCGGCGCCGATGCCGACGACGATCAGCAGCCCCAGCGCCACGAGCATGATCTGCAGCGCGCCCTTCATCTGATCGTTGAAGCGGCGCCAGCGCAGATG
>JAICVV010000431.1 GCA_025935155.1 Alphaproteobacteria bacterium | reverse complement strand
GAAGCAGCGCTGGCGTGGAACGACAGTTATCACGAGACGACGCTCTGCTTCACCAACAACATCCCGCAACGCGATGGCGGCACGCATCTCGCCGGTTTCCGCGCAGCGCTCACGCGCGTGGTGACGAAGTACGCGGATGAATCCGGCGCACAGCGCAAGGAGAAGATCGCGTTGACCGGCGACGATTGCCGCGAAGGCCTGACCTGCGTGCTGTCGGTGAAGGTGCCGGACCCGAAATTCTCCTCGCAAACGAAAGATAAGCTCGTTTCCTCCGAAGTGCGCCCGGCCGTGGAAGGCGTGGTGCTGGAGCAGCTTGGCCGCTGGTTCGAGGAACATCCGGCGGAAGCCAAAAGCATAGTCGGTAAAGTGGTGGAAGCCGCCGCCGCCCGCGAAGCGGCCCGCAAGGCCCGTGAGCTCACGCGCCGCAAGGGCGCACTGGATTCCGCCTCGCTGCCGGGCAAGCTTGCCGATTGCCAGGAGCGCGATCCCGCCAAATGCGAAATCTTCATTGTCGAGGGCGACAGCGCTGGCGGCAGCGCCAAACAGGCGCGCAACCGCAACAACCAGGCGGTGCTTCCGTTGCGCGGCAAGATTTTGAACGTTGAGCGGGCGCGCTTCGACAAGATGCTGGGAAGCGAATCCATTGCCACACTCATCACTGCGCTTGGCACCGGCATTGGGCGTGAGGAGTTCAATCCAGACAAACTGCGCTATCACAAAATCATCATCATGACCGACGCCGATGTGGACGGCGCGCACATCCGTACGCTCTTGCTTACTTTTTTCTATCGCCAGATGCAGGAGCTGATCGAACGCGGGCACCTCTTCATCGCCCAGCCGCCGCTCTACAAGGCGACGCGCGGCAAATCCGAGCGGTATCTGAAGGATGAGCAGGAGTTCGAAAACTATCTGGTTTCCGAAGGCTCCGAGGGCCTCAGTATCACGCTGCACAGCGGCGAAACCATGGCTGGCGAAGATGCGCGCAATGTGATCGAGCAGGCGCGAGCGGCCGTGGCGGCGCTGAAAGGCTTTCCGCAGCATTATCCGCGCTTCGTGCTCGAGCAGGCGGCGATTGCCGGCGCGCTCAATCCGGAAATCCTCAACGACCGTGACAAGGCTGCGGCCGCCGCCGAGTATATCGCCAAACGCCTCGATTCCCTGTCCGATGAAATCGAGCGTGGCTGGCATGGCGAGCCGACGCCCGACGGCGGCCTGAAATTCTCACGGGAGGTGCGCGGCTTGCGTGAAACCGTAGCCATCGACGGAGCGCTCATTTCCAGTGCCGATGCACGCAAGCTCGACAAGATGGCGGGTGAGCTGCAGGGCGTCTATCTTCACGCGGCGAAGCTTCAGCGCAAAGACGAGACACGCGAGGTGCGCGCGCCGTCGCAATTGCTGGACGCCATTTTCGAATGGGGGCGCAAGGGACTGACGCTACAGCGCTACAAAGGGCTGGGCGAAATGAATCCTGAGCAGCTGTTCGAAACCACGCTGGACGAGAACGCCCGCACCTTGTTGCGCGTCAAGGTCGAGCATGCCGACGATGCGGAGGACCTCTTCACCAAGCTGATGGGCGAAGTGGTAGAACCGCGCCGCGAGTTCATCCAGGACAACGCATTGTACGCAGATTTGGACGTGTAATGGGCCTGCGATTTCACAAGGTCTTCAGCATCCTGCCGGGCGTTCGCATCAACCTGAGCAAGAGCGGCATATCGACGAGTGTGGGACCGCGCGGCGCGGATGTGAACATCGGCCGCCATGGCGTCACGACCAACGCCGGCATTCCCGGCACAGGCCTGTCGTAT
>JAICVV010000090.1 GCA_025935155.1 Alphaproteobacteria bacterium | reverse complement strand
CGGCGAATGGAATCGACGGTGTCGTTCAGCCGCCCGCAGGCGTGCGCATACGCGGCCCGCGCGTCGATCCCTTCCTGTGGCCACACCGGTGTGACCAGCGTGATCTCGTCGCGCACATTGTCGAAGATAGCGGTTACAGTGGGGCGAACGAGAATGGCATCGGGAAGACCGAAGCTATCGGGTGGCGGCTCGCCAAGGCGCTCGATGAGCCGCACCATGTCGTAGCCGAGATAGCCGAACAAGCCGGCCGCCATTGGCGGCAGATCGGGCGGCAACGGCATCTGCGTCTCGCGCGTGAGATGTCGCAGCGATTGCAGCGGCGGTTCGGCAAGTACGGTGAACCTGTCCGGTGCACAACGCGCAGCGCGGTTGATTTCCGCTTGGCCATTGCGGCAACGCCAGATGAGGTCGGGCTGGATGCCAACGATGGAGTAGCGGCCTCTGGTTTCGCCGCCCTGCACGCTTTCGAACAGGAAGCTGTAATCGCGGCCTTCGCCGATCTTCAGGAACACCGAAACCGGCGTCTCCAGATCTGCGATCAGGCGGGCGTAAACCGCCTGCGGCTGGCCGGAATCGTAGAGCCGGGCGAAGCCCGCAAATTCCGGCTGTATCGACACGCGTTAGCTGCTTTCGTTGCCGGTGGCCCGGTCGAGCGCCTGCTGGTTCACGGTGACACCGGCTTTAGCCCGCGCGGCGGCTGTAAGCCCGGAGCCAATGTCCTGTCCGGCCTGCTGGCCGACAGAACCGGCAAAGCGCCGCAAGCCTGCGCCTTGCAGCAGCATCGCCGGCGGATGCTGGACCGCGGTGACCAAGGCCACGATGTAGCTGCCGTCCGGCGCCGGCCCATACACGGCTTGTCCGGCCGGCACCGAGAAAACCTTGGTCAGAAGTGGAGTGGGGAGAGGACCGCCGCCTCGGGTGTTCGGCCCCGGCCGGCGCAGCGGTCCACTCGCCTGTACCTTGGCTCCGGCGGAGCCGGCAACATTGGCGAGGCTGTGCGCGGCGCTCGCCTGCCCAGCCAGCTGTTTGGCCTTCGCTTCGAGCCGCTTGTTCTGCTGCTCGTTCTGCCAGGCAGCCGTCACATCCGCACGCACAGAATCGAGCGTCTTCAATTTCGGGGGCCGCATCCCGTCCACCTTCACCACATAGGTGGTGCCGGATTTGGTGGAGAACGGATCGCCCTCCTCGCCGACTTCGGCCTTGAAGATTTGCGCAAGGAACTCGGGATCGGATGGCATTGCCGCCTTTGCACCGTCCGGTGTGTTGCCGTGTGCATCTACAGCAGCCGCATGACCCACATGCATCCCGGCCTTTGTGGCAGCCTGCTTAAGATTCTGGCCGCGGCTGTTCTCGTCGATATATTGGTTGGAGATGTCCGTGATCTTCGCGCCGGCAAGCTGCGCGAAAAGCTGTTTTCGCAATTCCTCTTTTACATCGTCGAACGATTTGGTGCTGCCGGGCGTGATGCTCACGACATGGATCAGCGCGTATCCGATCGGCGCTTTCAGAGGCTGCGTGACTCCGTCCTTTTGCAGCTTGAACGCTGCATCGCCGCGATCGCCCAGCTCCGACTTGCTCAAATCGCCGATCTGGATGTCGGCGGTGCTGAGACCCTTCTGTTTCGCCAGGTCGCCAAAGCTGCTGCCGGAATCGATCTTGCCACGCGCGGCTTTTGCCGAGGCAAGATCCGGATAGGTGATCTGCTCAAGTTTTCGCTTTTCCGGAACGACATATTGCGACTTTTCCGCTTCATATTGCTGCTTCAGCTGCGCGTCGTTCACCGTCACCTTTCCGGCCAGATCCTGCGGCGCAATCCAGGCAAAGGTTACCTCGCGGTATTCCGGCGTGCTGAATCGCCGCGGATGAGCCTTAAGATAGGCTTCGAGTTCGGCGTCGGTGGGGGTTGGCGCAGGCCCGGCGGCATTCGCGGGCACGACGATGTAATCGGCGGCGCGCGCCTCGTTCAGGTAATTGAACAGCGCGCGGGCATACCCGGCCGGCATTTCGAGTCCGGAAGATGCCGCCCCAACAAGCTGATCGCGCCGCAGTGCGCCACGAACATATTCAACGAAACTCTGCTCGCTGAAACCGGCCTGATCGATCATCCGCAGAAAAAGGTTGTGATCGAAGGTACCCAGCGGACCGATGAAATTGGGGATGGCGCGGATACGGGCGGAAACGGTTTCATCTGTGGCAGTCAACCCGTATCGCCCGGCGGTGATGTCGAGGGCCGTCTGGTCGATGAGCCCATCGAGGACCTGCTGGCCATAAGCGCGGGCCTGTGCTGGTTTGAGCGGTCCCTTTTGCGCGGCCGCGCGGGTGACGTTGCGATAATCGCGCTGGAAGAGCTCCACCGGAATCTTTTCTCCACCGACTGTCGCAATGCTTGTGTCCGAGTTACCGCGGAAAATGTCCGCGATGCCCCACACGCCGAAGCTCAACGCCAGAAGTCCCAAAAACAGCGAGCTGATCCAGGACTTGGTGTATTTCCGCATCTGTTGAAGCATGGCGATCCTTATCAGGCGCGAATTTCAGGGGCGAGCGGTTGGGTTTCACACAAGGAGGGCGGCTTTCGCAATGGCGGAAATTTGCCACGCGCCAGACCTCAATGACGAACTGGCCGATCAGGGCTTTAGGGCCTGTACTGACTTAAGCTGCCAGTCGAACCGGCGCACGGGTCCGTTGTCCAGGCCGGTACTTTCTTCGGGAATTTCCTGGCCGCGCCGCATCAGGAGAATAGGGGAGGCCATCTGTACCGCCAGGGGTACTGGTTCGATGCGGCGGGTATGGCCGGGAGCAAGATCTTGTTCACGAATTCCAGCCCACTTCTGTTCCCAGATATGCCGGCGCTCGGCGTTAATGCTGCCGGCCCAGGCGTTCCGGGATGCCCAGAACTCCTCAATAATGGCGGCGCGCTCAACCGGCGACAGGGGACCGCTCTGAAGGGAAACGCTACGCATACCTAACCCGTGATTGAGACTGATTATGTTCCCGAGTCGGAGAGGTTTAACAGAGGACGCAGGTTTAAAACTTATGGTGTGTTCTGCTCGCCTCAGCTTGCGTGGGCAGCAGCGCCGCGACATACGGGCCCGGCATATTTTGTGGGATCAGTCATGCCTCTGAAGCCGTTGATCGCAGGCAACTGGAAAATGAACGGCGATACCGCCTCTTTGGGAGAAATCGAGGCGATCTCAGAAGTCGTGAGCGCGAGCCCGCCTCGTGCGGACATCCTGATTTGCCCACCCGCGACACTTATTTTTCAGGCGGCGCAGACCGCGGCCGGCCGGATCGCGATTGGCGGCCAGAACTGCAGCGCCGAACCGTGCGGCGCCTTTACCGGCGACGTCAGCGCCGAGATGCTCCGCGATGCGGGCGCGACGGCGGTCATTGTGGGCCATTCGGAGCGGCGGCGATTTCATGGCGAAACGGACTCCATGGTTGCCGCGAAAACTCTGGCAGCCTGGCGGGCGGGCCTGTTGGCCATCGTGTGCGTGGGCGAAACGGAAGGCGAGAGGCTAGCTGGCGACCATCAGACCGTCTGCAAAACGCAGCTTCGTGGAAGCGTTCCCGACAGGGCAAAAGCCGGCAACACGGCAATCGCCTATGAACCAGTATGGGCCATTGGAACCGGCAAAACGCCCGCCCTCTCTGACATTGCCTCAATGCACAGGCACATTCGAGAATGCCTTGTTGAACGCTTCGGCCCGGAGGGAAATTCCATCCGTATTCTTTACGGGGGTTCGGTGAAACCGGAAAACGCTCGGGAAATACTGTTTACCCCTGAGGTTGGCGGAGCGCTGGTCGGAGGCGCAAGTCTGAAAGCGGCGGACTTCTGCGCCATCTTTTCGGCTGCGCCTCAGGGCACCTGACGCAAGGCCAATCAGTCGACGATCCGTTCAGGCATTCATTTCGAAACGCGGCAAAAATCCTTGTTGGACATTGAGCGGCTCGTGGGAGTTCGTTTAGACGTTCGCTCAACGCGCAATGCGGTCTTGTCCTGATTGGCGACGGCGGTGTTGATGGTGCATCTGGCAGGACGGCCACATGGCCGGGATTGCAAGGCAATCCCGGCCATTGCGATAGCTTTTATTGCCCGTAAACGGCGAATGCCGAATAGTTGGCGGTGGTCTGTACCCAGTTGGTGCCGTTATAGAATGCGGCGGGGACAGAGTTCGTGTTTGCAGTGCTGAGATTCCAGGCATCCCATGTGTTTGCCTGCTTCTTCTTCGGCAGCATTGCGGCAATCCAGTAGGTCGTACCGGCTTTGACCGGAACGCCAGTCTTAAGACGGTCGACGGCGACGTTGCAGCAATTGCCGAAGGTGTCGAGATTCTTGACCGTCTTGGACTGCAGTATGTCGCCCGGAACGCCACCATTATCGCTCATAATAGCAATGGTGACGGAGTTCGTTCCTGTCACATAGCCGATTGCCTCGACGATCTTGGTGACCGTTGCGTCGGCGCTCGGCGTGATCGGGAAGGCAAACCACTGCGTGAACCCTACTGCGCCCGGGTTCGCAACTGTCCAACCATTGTTGGGATTGTAGGCGTTGTCCTGGCCGAAGGTGTTGAAGATTGCCTTGCCTTTCGGCGCGATCCAGTTGGGCAGCATGTGCTTTCCGGACGTGCCGTGCGCGCCGTGGAAGATGGTCATCGCACCGTTTGGACTCAGCGTGACGCTATGAGGAGCTGCCAACGCGGTGACCGGCAGCAGTATGGCTACCGACAAGAGAAGCGCTTTGTACATTTTGTTCCTCCCGTTTGATCCCCTTATTGGGATGTTCCACAAGTCTTGCAGGTGTTTTTTCAGTCGGCAAGCGCCAAACTCGACTGGAATTGAGTTATTATTTTCCGCAATTTTAAGGCCACGACAGGTTCGCGAATTTTTGGCCGATGATATTCTTGGAGACATCAAGCCGCTCGTTCGACGAGCGGCGCGCCAGCACAGACCAAAGGTCGCTGTAAGGCATAGTTGCGAGTCTTCGAGGATGAAATCTCTGGAAGGAGCATATTTCAGGGCCGCGCGCTACGGTGACTGATGCTTCGGCGCTGGCATTGCCTTGGGGAGGGCAAGGCCTTATGTGAGCCGTTCCCAAGCTAAGGCCCCCGATGCAGAATATCCTTATCATTGTCCAACTGATTGTTTCGGTCGCGCTGGTATGCGTTGTCCTCCTACAGCGCTCCGAAGGGGGCGCCCTGGGCATGGGGGGCGGCGGATCGGGATTGGGTGGGCTGTTCAGTCCGCGCGGAGCGGCAGACACGCTGACTCGTACCACCGCCATTCTGGCGGCTGTTTTCTTCCTCAGCAGCCTGGGGCTGACGCTGTTCGCTCTCCATGGCCGCCCGCAATCCCATTCGATTCTGGAACAGCAGACATCGCCGGGCAAGATTCCGGCGTTCAATTTCCCCAAGCCGGGATCGCTACCGGCCAAGCAGCCGGGTAAAGAACAGGCTCCGCCGGTGCCGGTGCCTCATTAAGTCCGGGGCGAACGGCAGGCTTACGTGCATTTGGCCAGCCTGTGAATGAGCGCGAAATATTTCTTCTTTCCGCTTGAGTGCGTTCGCGCCTTCCGCCAAGTTGACCTTCCATGGCGCGGTTGATTTTCATCACCGGCGGCGTGGTCTCTTCGCTTGGAAAGGGTCTGGCGTCTGCCGCACTCGGTGCGCTTCTGCAGGCTCGCGGTTATCGCGTGCGGCTGCGGAAGCTCGATCCTTATCTTAACGTCGATCCCGGCACGATGTCGCCGTTTCAGCATGGCGAAGTGTACGTCACGGACGACGGTGCGGAGACGGATCTCGACCTCGGGCACTATGAGCGCTTTACCGGCGTTCCCTCGGCGCAATCCGACAACATCACTTCGGGGCGCATTTACAGCCGCGTGATCGAGAAGGAGCGCCGCGGCGAATATCTCGGCCGCACTGTGCAGGTGATTCCGCACGTTACCGATATGATCAAGGAATTCGTGCTGTCCGGGGCGGATGACGTCGATTTCCTGCTCTGTGAAATCGGGGGGACTGTCGGCGATATCGAAGGCCTGCCGTTCTTCGAAGCAATCCGCCAGCTCGGCAATGAGCTTGGTCATGCCAGCACGTGCTTCGTGCATCTGACCCTGGTGCCGTACATCGAAACCGCCGGCGAATTGAAGACCAAGCCGACGCAGCACTCGGTCAAGGAACTGCGCGGCATCGGCATCCAGCCCGATATTCTGGTGTGCCGCTCGCGCTATCCCATTCCCGACGACGAGCGCAGGAAGATCGCGCTGTTCTGCAATGTTTCGCCGGAGCGGGTAATTCCCGGACTTGATCTGTCGACGATTTACGAAGCGCCGATCCGTTTCCATGAACAGGGTTTCGATACCCAGGTTCTCGCCGTTTTCGGCATTGCCGATGCGCCGCCGCCCGATCTGTCGCAATGGAAGTGGGTGGTAGACCGGGTGAAAAATCCGGAAGGCGAGGTGAAAATCGCGGTAGTCGGAAAATACATGCAAGTGAAGGATTCATACAAGTCGCTTTCCGAGGCGCTGGCGCATGGTGGATTGGCAAACAACGTTCATGTGATCATGGAATGGATCGACAGCGAAATTTTCGAACGAGACGACGCGGCGGCTTTTCTGGAAAACGTCGATGGCATCCTTGTTCCCGGCGGCTTCGGAGAGCGCGGCACAGAAGGCAAGATCGCGGCGGTAAAGTTTGCCCGCGAGCACAACGTGCCGTTCTTCGGCATCTGTTACGGCCTCCATATGGCGGTGATTGAGGCGGCGCGCGATCTTGCCGGACTGGAGGGTGCCGGCACGACGGAGGTCGGCAGCCCGCGTCATCCTGTGATCGGTCTCATGACCGAATGGACGAAGGGGAATCAACTTGAGCTGCGAGACAGGGGAAGCGACCTTGGTGGTACCATGCGGCTTGGCGCATATCCTGCGATTCTCTCACCGGGCAGCCGCGTTGCCGAAATTTACGGAACGACAGAAGTCAGCGAACGCCATCGGCACCGCTATGAGGTAAATGTCGGCTACGTTCGGCAACTTGGGGAACAGGGCCTGATCGTTTCCGGCTGGTCTCCGGATCGAAGATTGCCTGAAATCATGGAAATTCCGGACCATCCCTGGTTCATCGGGGTGCAGTTTCACCCCGAGCTGAAATCGCGTCCCTTCGACCCGCACCCGCTGTTCGCTTCGTTCATTGCCGCCGCCGTCCATCAGAGCCGGTTGATGTAATCGGTAACGCCAACATAACTCAGTACTCATTGCAGAATTTCATTTCGATGCAGTGCAATTAATGCTGAACGCCTTGCGAGGTGTGGAGTAGAATCAAGTCAGTGATATCCGGTTGCCTGGATAGCGGTGCGCATGACCGGCGAGTTCAAGCTCCAGCAGGGCGGTAAGGACGGCAGCAGCCGAAGCGCCACACTGCCGTATGACGTCATCGACAGGTATCGGGCTCGGCGACAACAATTCGAGAATTTCGCGCCGAAGCTTGTCTATCTCGCGGCCGCCAGCGTCAGAATCCGGTTGAAGATCGAAAGAAGTGCCGTCTGGTTCGCTGAACGCATTGCCCATTATCGGGCGCAGGGTTTCCAGCACGTCTTCTGCCGATTCCGTTAGCG
>JAICVV010000384.1 GCA_025935155.1 Alphaproteobacteria bacterium | reverse complement strand
TACACCAGCCCGGCCTTATAGAACTCGATGAACAGCCGCTGCTGGTGCTTGTAGTAATCCGGATCGCAGGTGGCGAATTCGCGCGTCCAGTCGATAGCGAGGCCCATCTGCTTCAGCTGCGCCCGCATGGCGGCGATGTTCGCGTAAGTCCAGTCGCGGGGGTTGACGCCCTTTTCGCGCGCCGCGTTCTCTGCCGGCAAGCCGAACGCATCCCAGCCCATGGGATGGAGCACGTTGTAGCCCTGCGCCCGGCGGAAGCGCGCCAGCACATCGCCCATCGTGTAATTGCGCACGTGCCCCATATGAATGCGGCCCGACGGATAGGGAAACATCTCCAGCACGTAACATTTGGGCCGCGCCGAATCGTTGGGCGTGACGAAGCACTGGCGCTCGGCCCACACGGCCTGCCAATGCTGTTCCGATTCTTTGGCGTTGTAGCGCGCCATTCCTGATTCCTTACGCCGCCTTCCGGACTTCGCACTTCCGAAGCCCTGCGGCGTGAACAGGCTTACAGCGCGTTCGTTCTAGCTTCCAGCACCGCTCGCAAGCCTGAGCTCGCGAGCGCGGGTAAGGATGGCATCTTCCAGCTTCACCGCAGTTTCCGGATTAACGGCGGCATCCACCCAGCCCTGGGGGGTTTGCGATTGCCGGAAGACCGTTACCTTCAGACCATCCGCCCGCAGCCGGCGATCCAGAATGTACACCGTCACCCGCATCCGCTCGCTTGGGGCAGACGGGGCCGAATACCAATCTGTAATGATCGTTCCGCCAAAGGGATCGGCGGAATGCAGCGGCATGAAGGAGAGTGTGTCCAGGCTGGCGTGCCAGAGATAGGAGTTCACGCCCAATGCAATGTGGCCGCCGCTCGAGGAGGTGATCGCCGTAGAACCAGATGAGGTTTCGTCCACATCCGCGGGATCGTCCGTACCGCAGGATGCCAGCAATAGGGTTGCAAGAAGGGCAGCCGCAATCCGCATCGAATTCACTCTCCCAGCCATGCCGCTTCCCCGCGACCGGCGCTTATACTGGCGGCGTTGCCGAGGTGCAACGCTCCGCGGCCAAATGACAAACGGCAAGAATAGCTTACCTCAGACGGCCAAGGCGTCGATTGCCGCAAGACCGGCAAAGGATGCGTCGGCCAGCGTCAGGGCCGTGCGCGCGCTGATGCCTCCGAGCGCATAAACGGGGAGGACAGCTTGACTGGCGATTGCACGCGCTCTCGCGGCGCCGAGTGCACCGGCGTCCGGATGACTGTATGTGACGAACACAGGTGAGAGAAAGGCCGCGTGGGCGCCGCTGCGCGCTGCATTGGTACAGGCCGAAAAAGAATGCGCGGCAACCGTGATCAACCAGTGCCGCCTCCGGGCGCGCCACGCCGAGGCGGAGCGCGCGTTCGCCTCAGGTAAATGCAGTCCATCCGCGCGGACGCGGCCGGCCAAAGCGGCATCGTTGGCGATGAGGAGAACCAGCCCCCGCGCGCGGATAATGGGCCGGAGCGCGTGCGCGAGCCTGGCGCGATGCGACGATTGGCGCGATCGCACGATCACCATGCTGCCACGCGGCAATGCGCGGGCGGCGGAGAGCGGATCGGGCAGGCGTTCGTCATCGGTCATTAACACAAGCGGCGGCAATCCACGACCTGCCCGATTATTGAGTGCAATTGCCGCCCTTGCTAGCTTCGCTCTTGCGAGTGCCTTTGACATGTCCTCCGAACAACCTTCTCCCGCAGCCGCGCTGGCCGCTATTCGCGCGCGCATTGAAAAAGCGCGCGCGGCAGCCATTCAGCCCGCCTCTTCTACCACGCTTATCGCGGTTTCGAAGATGCAGCCGATAGAACGCATCCGCCCGCTGCTGGAAGCAGGCCACCGCGTGTTCGGCGAAAGCCGGGTGCAGGAAGCGAGGGCGAAATGGCCAGAACTTCGCTCCATCTACCCTGGCATTGAACTTCATCTGATTGGGCCGTTGCAGGCCAACAAGGTTCGCGAAGCCGTGAAGGTGTTCGACGCGATCCACAGTTTGGACCGGCCGAAACTCGCCGAGGCACTCAAGTCCGAAATGACCCGCAGCAGCCGGCCTCCGGTGCTGTTCATTCAGGTCAACACCGGCGAAGAGCCGCAGAAGGCCGGTATCGCGCCGCGGGACGCGAGTGCATTGATTAGTTACTGCCGCGATGAACTGGCGCTGCCGGTACAGGGCTTGATGTGCATCCCGCCGGCGGATGAGCCGCCTGCGCCCCATTTTGCCCTGTTGCAGAAGCTTGCGGCGGAGAACGGGTTGCCGCTTCTCAGCATGGGAATGAGC
>JAICVV010000366.1 GCA_025935155.1 Alphaproteobacteria bacterium | reverse complement strand
GGCAACAAATATTCCGCGGCCGTCGAGGAGATGGCGAAGCGGCAGGGCGCCGGCTGCGTGGCGATTTCCGCCCGCATCGAGGAAGAGGTGGCGCAGCTGCCGGAAAGCGAGCGCGCGGAGTTTCTGGCGCATTTGGGTCTTGAGGAGCCGGGTCTGAATCGCCTGATCCGCGCGGGCTATCACCTGTTGGGCCTCATCACCTTCTTCACCGCCGGGCCGAAAGAGGCGCGCGCGTGGACAGTGACGAAGGGCTCGCGCGCGCCGCAAGGCGCAGGCGTCATCCACACCGATTTCGAAAAGGGATTCATCCGCGCCGAAACCATCGCCTATGACGATTACGTGGCGCTGAATGGCGAAGCCGGCGCGCGCGATGCGGGCAAGTTTCGGCTGGAAGGCAAGGACTATGTGGTGCAGGACGGCGATGTGATGCACTTCCGGTTTAACACCTAGACAGATTCACGCGGAGACGCAGAGGCGTGGAGGAGAGAGACTTCTGCGCGCTTTGCGCGCCAGAAGAATTTCTACAGGTTTAACTTTCCCTTGAGCCGCGTATGCCCTCTGTGACCTCTGCGTACCCCGTGTGAATCAAATTCCTCTGCGCCTCCGCGGCTCCGCGTGCTAAGACCCACGCGCAAGACAGCGGCCCGCACTTGACGTGGAAGCGCGACCCGGCCACCCAGGTGCTCGACACACGATGGACTCTCCAAAATATTTCGAAGACTTTCACCCCGGGCAGAAGTTCCTTCTCGGCGAATACGAATTGACGAAGGAAAAAATCCTCGCCTTTGCCCGCGCGTTCGATCCGCAAGCGCATCATCTCGACGAAGACGCCGCAAGCCGCACGCTACTCGAGGGCCTTTCCGCTTCCGGTTGGCAGGTTGGCGCCATCGCCATGCGGCTTTGCGCCGAGCATCTGCTGAACCACACGCATGCTGCCGGCGGAACAGGCGTTGAAGAATGCCGCTGGCTGAAGCCGGCACGCCCCGGCGACATTCTGCGGCTGGAAGTTGAAATTCTGGCGGTGTCGCCGCATCCGCGCCGGCCGGTGGGCTTTGTGAAGATGGCGTGGGACCTTTTCAATCAGCGCGAGAAGGTGGCGCATATCGTCACCACGCCCATCATCGCGCGGCGGGATGCTGCCGCATGAGCTGGTGGGATGACATCGTGGCCGGAACGCGCGCCGAGCTTGGCAGTTACACGTTTACGGAAGATGAGATCATCCGCTTCGCGCGCGAATACGATCCGCAGCCGTTCCACATCGATCCGGAGGTGGCCGCGCGGTCGGTGTTTGGCGGCATCATCGCCAGCGGCTGGCACACGGTGGCGATCTGGATGAAACTTGCCGTCGCGCACAATGCGAAGCAACCGAACGCAGAAGCAGCACCGATGATCTCTCCCGGTTTCGAGAATCTGAAATGGTTGAAGCCGGTGCGGCCGGGCATGACCTTGCACTATTCCACCGAAGTGACGGGCAAGCGCGCGCTGGCCAGCCGCCCCGCGCGCGGCCTTGTGCTCACAAATAACGAGGCGCGCGAAGCAGATGGAACGCTGGTGATGAGTTTTACCGGCAAGGTGTTCGCGCCGCGCCGCCAAACAGGAGGATGACATGGCTCGCGGCAGCATGATCCAAATGAAGATGCGCGACGGCGCGGAGATCGGTGTATATCATGTCGAGCCGAAAACCGTGCGCCGCGGCGGGCTGGTGCTGATCCAGGAAATCTTCGGGGTCACGGAGCACATCAAGGCGGTGGCCGATGGCTATGCCGATGAGGGCTACGAAGTGCTGGCGCCGTCGCTGTTCGATCGCGAGGAGCCCGGCTTTATCGCCGGCTATTCGCAGGGCGAAATGCAGCGCGCCATCAAGGTGGCGCGGCAGGATCATCCCTTCTCGCAATCCGTCGCCGATGCCTGCGCCTGCGTGTCCGCACTGAAGGACAAGGGCCCCGTGTTCATGGTGGGCTATTGCTACGGCGGCTCGGTGGTCTGGGCGGCTGCGTGCGAATGCGATGGGCTTTCCGCTGCCTCATCTTTCTACGGAAGCCAGCTGCCAGCGATGGCGGATCGCCAGCCGAAATGCCCGGTGATCGCGCATTTCGGCAAGCACGATTCCGGCATTCCGCTGGATGGGGTAAAGAAATTCGAAGCCTCGCATCCGGACGTGCCGGTGTACACCTATGACGCCGGCCACGGCTTCAATTCGGATCGTCCCGATCACCATAACGAAGCCGCCGCGCAACTCGCCCGCCAACGCACGCTGGAGCTTTTCCGGGAAAATGGGGGGTGACAGCTTGGGTTACCGCAAACTCGTTTCTTACGTTGGTGAGCCCGGATGGGATCGAACCATCGACCCTCTGATTAAAAGTCAGATGCTCTACCCCTGAGCTACGGGCTCGTCCAAGGGCGAGCGGACCATAGGGAGGTGGTCTTCCGCGGTCAATTGGCCGATGATGCGGTTTC
>JAICVV010000147.1 GCA_025935155.1 Alphaproteobacteria bacterium | reverse complement strand
GCCACCAGCTTCGCGGTCCCTTCTGCCGTCTTGAGGGCGATGTTGCCGGTGAATCCGTCCGTCACCACCACATCGACCGAGCCTTCCGAGATGTCATCACCTTCAACGAAGCCCCGGAACTCCATCGGAAGATCAACTTCACGAAGGATATGCGCCGCTGCCTTCACGGCATCATGGCCTTTCATGTCCTCCGCGCCCACATTGAGCAGGCCAACGGTCGGACGCGCTAGGCCGAGCACGGCGCGCGCAAAGGCTTCGCCCATTATGGCAAAATCCACCAGCTGCTGGGCGTCGGATTCCACATTGGCGCCGACATCTAGAACGACGCTTTGGCCCTTCTTCGTTGGCCATAAGGCGGCAATGGCTGGACGATCGATGCCATCCAGGGTGCGCAGCTGAAACATGGAGAGTGCCATCAGCGCACCCGTATTGCCGGCCGAAACGGCGACCTGCGCTTCCTGTTTCTGGAGCGATTCGATGGTGTGCCACATGCTGGTGTTGCGGCCGCGCCGGAGCACCTGGCTGGGCTTGTCCTCCATACGCACAACTTCAGCGGCGTGGCGGATTTCGACCTTGCTCGCGAGTTTGCCGCGGCGGCGCGCCACCAGCGGCTTCAGCTGTGCCTCGTCACCATGCAGCAGGAAACGGACGGCCGGATGGCGCACCGCCGAACGCGCCAAAGCGGTTACGACAATGCCTGGCCCCGCATCGCCGCCCATCGCATCGACAGAAACCGTGAGATCGGCCACCCTCGCCTCGTAAGCTCCTGCGGGAGACCCGCCAAAGACGCGGCGGTTCCGAGCTAGGCTTTCGCCTTTACCGCCTCCCGGCCATCATAGTGGCCGCAGGAAGAACATACATGGTGGGGACGACGCTGCTCGCCACAATTCGGGCATTCCACATGTGCCGCCGGCGCGAGCCGATGATGAGACCGGCGCATGTTCCGCCGGGATGGCGATTTCTTTCTCTTGGGGACCGCCATGGCGGAGCCGCTCCTTCACAAATGCCGAATCGGAACGGCAGGCGACCTGACGGCGCCGTGCCGGCCGGATGGCGGAGAAAACAGGGCCGGAGTGAACCCGAAAGAGATTTGGGATTCAAGGGCAGAAAGGCGGCAATTCCGCGGCTTAGCCGCCCTTCTTCAACGTTTTGAGCACTGCAAAGGGACTTTCCGCGGGGTCCTTGTTGTTCGGCGCGTTGAACACAACGCCTGGCGCCCGCGGATAAGGATCGATCGCCAGGGAAAACTCTTCCAACAGCGGCCCAGCAAGGTCGTAATGACTGTCCTGGATTTCTTCCTGCCCTTCATCGGCGGTGGCAGAGAGTTCGCGGGCGGTCACCTCGGCGCCAGGCGGCAACTTCGTCAGGTGAAGGGCCCGTGAAACATTGAGCGAGAGTTGCCCATGAACGGGCTCGAGCGTCACCACGCAACTCTGCTCAATATTGGCGGTGAGCGTGGCCTCGTAGGCAAAGCGCGTTGCCGATTTCCGCCGTAGGTCAATGTGCCCTTCGAAACTCTCCACAGAGTCGACACCCGCCCACTCCGCCAAATTGGCGCGTTGCTCTTCCGTCGCTGAAATCGAAATCTCGGCGCCGCCGTCCGACAGATCGGCAAGATCGTAGATGACCGAAATGGGGGCGCGTTTCATGTCTATTACATATTCGGTAGCGGACCGAATTCCAGTCTGCCTGCTGCCAGGTCGCCAGACCCAAGATGGGAGCGCACCATCCATGCGTAGGCCGCGACAGTTCTCGCTTGCTCGCGCCGCTCTTCCGCACCGCGATAAAGATTTCGGTGAACGGCCGCACAAAGTTCGTCTACCGAGGAGGCAGCCCGGTAAGCCTGCAGGCGTCCATAAAACGCACTCGCCATTGTCTTCAGCCTGCGGTTCATGCTGGCGTCGCCAGTGCCAAGGTGCCGCAACGCCTCATCAAAATTGACAAAAATTTCGTTTACCAATGCCTGCGCGAGCGGCGGCTTGGCTGCGAGGCTCTCGAGCATCAGCCACGCGTGCAGGGCAACCAGATCGAATCGGCCATCCATTGTATCGGGGACGCCGAGCGCCCCAAAAAATTCCGGCGCTCTCGCCCGAGTGATCAGTTCCGCGCACAGCTGGCGCGCCGTGTCAGCCACACGCTCCGATCTGCGTGGCGCCTTTAACATAGGACGACGCTCCCTTGCATGGGAGCAAAACCGCGGCTAGCAAAGTGCGGTGGGGGATGAGCGAAGGACATGGGCATGCGTATTCCCTTGGTCGTGCTATCGGCCGCGTTGATCCTCGGATGCACCCCCGTCGTCAACCAGCGCGGTTATTTGCCGGACCCGATCGGCGAAGCCACCATCAAGGCTGGAACGGACACCAAAACCACGGTGCAGGCGCGCCTTGGCGATCCCTCCACCCAGGCGACCTTCGGTGGCGATGTCTGGTACTATATTTCCAGCGTGGAACGGCAAGTGGCCTTTTTCGATCCACGGGTCGAGAATCGCTCCATTCTGGCGGTCCATTTCGATAAAGATGGTAGGGTCAGCGACTTGCGCCATTACAGTCTGAAAGATGGCCATGTGGTGGCGTTCGAGACGCGGGAAACGCCGGCCAAAGGCCGCGAACTTACATTTCTCCAGCAATTGATGAACGCCACGCCGGGCGTTCCGCTTGGAAATCAGGGCGGCCAAAATCCTGGCCAAGGTGGACCGCCGAACGGCGGCTATCCGTGATCCCAGAAGCGACGGCCACAAAATCCTTATCTCGGGACCGCTCCCGTCAGATTCCATGTGCCAAGGTGGCGAGCAATAGCAGCGCCACGATGTTGGTGATCTTGATCATTGGATTTACGGCCGGACCGGCAGTGTCCTTATAGGGATCGCCGACGGTATCGCCGGTCACTGCGGCCTTGTGTGCGTCGGACCCCTTGCCGCCGTAGTGACCGTCTTCAATGTATTTCTTGGCGTTGTCCCAGGCGCCACCGCCCGACGTCATGGAAATCGCGACGAATAACCCGGTAACGATCACGCCCAGCAACATCGCACCGAGCGCGTTGAACGCTTCGACCTTACCGGCAATCGCATTCACAACGAAATAAAGCACGATCGGCGAAAGCACCGGCAGCAGCGACGGAACGATCATCTCGCGGATGGCAGCGCGGGTGAGAAGGTCGACAGCGCGCGCGTAGTTCGGCTTTTGCGTGCCTTGCATGATGCCCGGCATTTCCTTGAACTGCTTGCGGACCTCTTCAACCACGGCGCCAGCGGCGCGGCCAACAGCTGTCATCGCAATGCCGCCGAACAAATATGGGAGCAAACCACCGATGAAGAGGCCCACCACCACCCAGGGACTAGCCAGCGAGAAGCTCGGCGGAGTGAGTCCGGCAAAGTAATGGTAGGCGCCGGGATGCGCGATGAAGTAGCGCAAATCCGAGGTATAGGCGGCGAATAGCACCAACGCGCCAAGGCCCGCCGAGCCGATGGCGTAACCTTTCGTTACCGCCTTTGTGGTGTTGCCGACGGCGTCGAGTGCATCCGTTGTTTTGCGGACGTCGCCCTCCAAACCCGCCATTTCGGCAATCCCGCCCGCATTATCCGTCACTGGGCCGAAGGCATCGAGTGCCACGATCATGCCGGCCAGCGACAGCATTGTAGAAACCGCTATCGCGATGCCGAAGAGGCCGGCGAGCAGATAGCTTACGATAATTCCGATACAGATAACGAGCGCGGGAAGGGCTGTCGCTTCCATCGAGACCGCCAACCCCTGAATGACGTTGGTGCCGTGACCTGTGACGGAGGCGCGCGCGATTACGCTCACCGGACGGCGCCCTGTGCCAGTGTAGTATTCGGTGATCCACACGATGGCACCTGTCACGAACAATCCGACTACGCCACACTCGAACAGGTTTATGCCTGTGAAGCTGATGTCGCCGGACGGCGTCTTAACGGTAAGCGCGGTGTGAATGTCTCCAAGTACCCAGCCTGTGAGCGGCCATAGCGCAATGAGCGACAGGATGCCGGTGGCGATCACGCCCTTATACAACGCACCCATGATGTTGTTGCCGGAACCGAGCCGCACGAAGAAGGTACCGATAATGGAGGTGACGATGCAGGTCGCCGCAATCGTCAGCGGATAGAGCATCAGCGCCGATTTCGCGGACCCAACGAAATAGATCGAGGCCAGCACCATCGTAGCAACGGTGGTGACCGCGAACGTTTCGAACAGGTCGGCCGCCATGCCCGCGCAATCGCCGACATTGTCCCCCACATTGTCCGCGATGGTCGCGGGATTGCGTGGATCGTCTTCTGGGATACCGGCTTCCACCTTGCCGACCATGTCGCCACCCACATCGGCACCCTTGGTGAAGATGCCGCCGCCGAGGCGGGCGAAAATGGAAATCAGCGAAGCCCCGAAGCCGAGCGCCACCAGGGCATTGGTGACGATGCGGCCTTGTGTTTCATCATTGATGTCGAGACCAAGACCGTAGCGAAGAAAAGCGTAATAGCCGGCAACGCCGAGGAGTCCCAAGCCGACCACAAGCATTCCGGTTACGGCGCCGGAGCGGAAAGCAAGCGACAGGCCAGAGGCCAAACCTTTCCGCGCCGCTTCCGCCGTGCGCACATTCGCGCGAACCGAAACATTCATGCCGATGTAGCCGGCGGCGCCCGAAAATGCCGCGCCGATAAAGTACCCTACCGCTACCTGCCAGCCGAAAATGATGAAAGCGATGATGAAGATGACAACACCGACGATTGCGACCGTGGTATACTGACGATTGAGGTAAGCGGCGGCGCCTTCCTGGATTGCAGCCGCGATTTCGTGCATGCGGGGAGTGCCGGCGCTCTGTTTGAGAACAGAAGCGATGGTGATGCCGCCGTAGAGCAGGGCCAAGATGCCGCAAACCAACACCAATAAAAGCTGAACGCTCATCGCCTCTCCAATCATGTTTGCAGCTGGACGGCCCATAAAGGACGCGCGTGCCCCGGCCTCGCGCGCCAGGGGGCGCGAGGGCGGCGGAACATGCCAAAAGGTTCCGGCAGACGCAACGCCGAATAACACGAAATTTTGGCTCAGAAGTGCACGAATCCCGGTTGGCCGACCGGAATTTCAAAGCCGGCAGAATCCAGCAGCGCAACACCTTTGCCTGCAGTCACTCGCCCGATTTCTGAAACGGTCGTATGGGCAGCCGCCGCCGCCTGCATTATGTCTCCCCGCCGATGGGCCGGAGCAGTAAACGCGATTTCGTAATCGTCGCCTGCTGTGGCGGCGCTAACGAACCGCTCCGCTTCATTGGGCCACAGTCGCCGCAATGCCGGCGATAAGGGAATTCGCGGCGCCTCGATTGCGATTCGCACATCTGAGGTTCCAGCGATATGACCAAGATCGGCCAATAGGCCGTCCGAAACGTCTAATGAAGCCGATGCCAAGCCGATCAGCATTGCGCCCAACTGCAGCCGCGGCTCGGGTAACTGGAAACGGCGGACAAGATATCGACGATCGGCGACAGAGAGCGATCCGCCTTTCCCTTTCACACAGGCCAATCCGCCCCCGGCGTCGCCAAGCGTTCCTGTCACGTACACCACATCCCCGATTTTCGCGCCAGCCCGGCGAATCATGCTGCCGGCCGGAACATGGCCGAGGGCCGTGATCGCGATGCTCAGAACTCCCGGCGTGGCGGTCGTGTCGCCACCCAAAAGGGAGATTCCGAAATCCTGCTGGTCCTCGGCCAATCCCGCTGCAAACGCACGGAGCCAATCGATATCGATCTGGGCTGGAAGAGAAAGCGCCAGCATATAGGTCGCGGGCGTGC
>JAICVV010000364.1 GCA_025935155.1 Alphaproteobacteria bacterium | reverse complement strand
TCGTACGTAGCGATTCGGCATCCAATTGTCTACGGCCGAACGGCCAAACGGAAGTGGTCCGCGCCAGCATCGGGACGCCATTGCCGCTTGGTCCGCTGGGAATCACCTCGTCTTGCCAGAAATACGGACCCTCTGCCGTTCACAACCAGAAAGCGCGCTTCCTGACCACGCGAGATCGGTTGCTGGCGCGCCCCCGCGCTCGAACATCTGCATTTGCAGGCCGCGCCGGGTGGCCACTGTTGATGTACAAAAAAAAGAAGTCCCATATTTCTGCTTGTATTCACATTTGTTCCTGTTATATTCCTGCGGAGAACATGAGAATTCAATGGCTGGCCAGACCGACACTTACACAGGACCGCTAAAAATCCCCATTCCCGCCTGAGCGCGAGACCATACAGGGCGAGGGCGCAAGCTCGCGTGCCTCCCATGTCAGGTCCGGCGGACGCGTGTGCTGTCGAATGGCCAAAATGAGTGCCGTCGAGCCTGCCGCCAGGATTTGCGAAGCCCGTGGACCGAGTTGTAGGACGCATGTCCGTTCCGGCCGGAAAGCCGGATCGGCGGTGCCAGCCCGAAGCCTCGGATGCGGAAGGCGGGAATCTTCGGCGGATATGCGGGCGAGACAAAAGAAGCCGGCACACCACGGCGCTCCTGCCTTTACCTTTTGGAATTCCGGTCATGCCCGCTGTTGCCCGGCCGCCGCAGCTGTGGGATTTCGCCAACGCTCCCGCCGAAAAGCCGTTCGATTTCAGTGGCTTTCCCTTGACGCCAAGCACCCTCGGCATCACTCTTGTTCATGTTCCGGGCGGGAAGAAGGCGCCCTCCGGAACCGGAAGGGGAAGTCCCTCGGGGAAGGGAATGATCAAGTCTCAGTTGGTGGCGCGGCTTACTCAGCGCTATCCGCATCTCTACCATCGGGATGTGGAACGCATCGTTTCGACGGTGCTGGATGCAATCAGTCAGGCATTGGCGAAAGGACACCGCGTGGAATTGCGCGGCTTCGGCGCATTTTCGGTGAAAAGCCGGCCGGCACGAACGGGGCGCAATCCGCGCACCGGCGCTGCGGTAACGGTCGAAGAAAAAAAGGCGCCGTTCTTCCGCACCGGCAAGGAGTTGCGCGAACGGTTGAACGTGGCGGCCACGCCGTCGCCGTCGTCTTCATCGCCCGCGCCCCGCGAACCGGCAGACAGTCACGCCGGCCCTTAGCGCTTTTTGTCAGCTTGCGGAGGGCGGCGTGCGCACGTATGGAGCCGGCCGATGACCATGTTGCCATTCTCGAATCCTGTTTTCGTGGCGCTCGATACGCCGGATCTGCCGCGTGCGCTGGCTCTGGCGAAAGCGGTACGGCCCCATGCCGGTGGCCTGAAGGTGGGGCTTGAGTTCATCACCGCACTCGGCCCTTCGGGTGTGCGCGAGATCGCAGATTTGGGCCTGCCGGTGTTCGCGGATGTAAAGTTTCACGACATTCCCAACACCGTGGCGGGCGCGGCGCGCGAGATCGCGAAACTGGGCGTCGCTCTGTTCAACGTTCATGCGTCGGGCGGCGAAGCAATGCTGAAAGCGGCGCGGGAAGCAGCCTTGTCCGTCAATCCCAATGTGAAAGCGATCGCCGTCACCGTGCTCACCAGCATGGGCGACGACGACCTTTCTTCCGTCGGCCTGGGAGACTCGGTGGCGTTGCAGGTGGCGCGGCTTGCCCGGTTGGCTAAGGATTGCGAGCTTGATGGCGTGGTGTGCAGTCCACGTGAGATCGAAGTGGTACGCCGCGCCTGCGGCCCGAATTTCCTCATTGCCACGCCGGGTGTGCGGCCGGCGGGCGCGCAGCTCGGCGATCAACGGCGGGTGACCACGCCGTCTGAGGCGGTCCGCGCCGGTGCCGATATCCTGGTGATCGGACGGCCGATCACGGCGGCGGACGATCCGGCCAAAGCCGCTGCGGCCATCGCGGAAGAGGTCGCGCCCGCCCGCGCCGCCTGATAATCAGGGGCCATGGTTCAGGTGAAAATCTGCGGGGTGAACAGCCCCGAGGCCGCGGATGCTGTGGCTTCGGCCGGTGCCGATTTCGCCGGGCTGGTATTCTTTCCGCCGTCGCCGCGGCATGTGGGATACGAGCAGGCGGCCTCACTGGCATGGCGTCTCCGCAGCCGCTGCCGTGTGGTGGCTTTGCTGGTGGATGCCGGGGACGCGCAGATCGAAGCCGCCGTAAAGGCGGCCCGCCCGGATATGATTCAGCTCCACGGGGGAGAGACACCGGAACGGGTCGCTGCCATCCGCCATCGCTTCGGTCTGCCGGTGATGAAAGCAATTGCCGTGGCTGAGGCCGCCGACCTTGTTTCGGCGGCGGCCTATGAGCAGGTAAGCGATATGCTTCTGTTCGACGCCAAAGTACCGGCGACCGCCTCCCGCCCTGGCGGACACGGCGCAGCGTTCGACTGGCAATTGCTGCACGGCCGGAAATTTTCGCGGCCCTGGCTGCTCGGC
>JAICVV010000202.1 GCA_025935155.1 Alphaproteobacteria bacterium | reverse complement strand
TATTTCGCCATCGCCCTGGTCTGCGCCGGGGCGGCGGGTGCGGCGCTGGTCGTGCGAGCGCTGCAGGATAATGTGCTCTATTTCTACAGCCCCTCGGATATCGCGGTGAAGCATGTGCCGCAGGATGTTTCCTTCCGGATCGGTGGATTGGTCGCGAAGGGGAGTGTGGCGCGCGGGCCGGGCGCCGATGTGCGCTTTGTCGTCACCGATGGGAAAACGCAGGTGCCGGTGACCTATTCGGGGTCGCTGCCCGATCTGTTCCGCGAAGGACAGGGCGTGGTGGCAACCGGCGCGCTGCACGCCGGAGTGTTTCGCGCCAGCGAGGTGCTCGCCAAGCACGATGAGCGTTATATGCCGCCGGAAGTGGTGGATGCGCTGAAGCGCGCCGGCCGCTGGAAGGAAGGCGGCACATGACCGGTGAGATCGGGATGTTGGCGCTCTGCCTCGCGTTGGCGTTGGCGATTGTGCAGAGCTTTGCGGGATTCGCTGGTTCCTCCCCCGCGAAGCGGGGGAGGGGGACCATGCAAGCGAAGCACGCGGGAGCGTATTCGCACAGCATGGTGGAGGGGGCAGAGGCTCCCGCCCCCCTCGTCGCCTTCGGCGACGCTCCCCCCGTAAACGGGGGGAGAACCGACGCAGCGGCCATCGCGCAGGGCGCCGCGATGGGCCTATTGGTGTTTGTCGGGCTGGCGTTCGGAACGCTGATCTATGCGTTTGTTGTTTCCGACTTCAGCATTCTCGACGTGGCGCAGAATTCGCACACGGCGAAGCCGCTGCTCTACAAACTCACCGGCGCATGGGGAAACCACGAAGGCTCCATGGTGCTGTGGGTGTTCGTGCTGTCGCTGTATTCCGCTTTCATTGCGTTCGTGCAGCGCGGCGGCACGCGGCTGACGTCTGCCGCCCTCGGCGTGCAGGGATTGCTGGCGGTCGCGTTTCTGCTCTTCATTCTGCTCACTTCGAATCCGTTCGTGCGGCTCGATCCGCCGCCGTTCGAAGGCGCGGGGCTCAATCCGCTGCTGCAGGATCCCGGTCTCGCCTTCCATCCGCCGATGCTCTACGCGGGCTATGTCGGCCTGTCGGCCGCCTTCGCTTACGCGGCCGCCGCGCTGATCACCGGAGAGGCGGATGCGGCATGGGCGCGGGCCGCGCGGCCTTTCATGTTGATCGCCTGGATTGCGCTGACGCTCGGTATCGCGGGCGGCAGCTGGTGGGCCTATTACACGCTCGGCTGGGGCGGATTCTGGTTCTGGGATCCGGTGGAGAACGCCTCGCTGATGCCGTGGCTGGTGGCGACGGCGCTGCTGCATTCCGCGCTTGCTACCGAACGCACGGGCGCCTTCCGCACCTGGAGTTTGCTCCTCGCGATTCTGGGATTTTCGCTCAGTTTGGTGGGCACGTTCCTGGTGCGCTCCGGCGTGCTGACATCGGTGCATGCATTCGCCAACGATCCCGAGCGCGGCTTTTTCATCCTGCTGATGTTGATTGCCGCCATCGGCAGTGCGCTGGCGCTGTTTGCGTGGCGGGCGCCAAAGCTGGAATCCGGTGCCGCCTTCCACCCCGTCAGCCGCGAGATGATGTTGTTGCTCAACAACCTGCTGCTCACCGCTGCCGCCGCCACTGTTTTCGTGGGGACGCTCTATCCGCTCGCGCTGGATGCCTGGATCGGGAAAAAGATTTCCGTCGGCGCGCCCTATTTCGCCATCACGTTCGCGCCAATCTTTACAGTGCTGCTGTTGCTGGTGCCGTTCGGTCCGCGGCTTGGCTGGCGGCGCGCCGATCTTCACTCGGCCTTGCGCGTGCTCATGCCGGCGATGGGCGCTGCGGCGGCCGCAGGCATTGCGATGATGGCGGTCGCGCGGCCTGTCAGTGCTGCCGGCGCAGGCGCCTTTGCTCTCGCGACATGGCTGATCGCCAGCAGCGTTATCGATGCGGTGCGCCGCCAACGCAACCGCAGCTTCGGCTGGAGCGCGGCGGCCTCCACGCTTGCTCACGCCGGACTCGGCATTTCCCTCATCGGTATCGCCGCGGTTTTGTGCTGGAAGAGCGAAGCTTCGGATGTGCTCGCGCCGGGGAAGTCGCTGACTGTCGGCGCATATGAGCTTCGGCTGCGCGATGTTGGCGATGTTCAAGGCCCCAACTATTCCGCCAAGCGCGCGGATATCGACGTGCTGCGCAACGGCCGCATTGTCGAAACACTCTTTCCGGAAAAACGAACCTACCCGGCAGAAGGGCAATCGATCAGCAAGACGGCCATCGAAACAACCGGTATCTCCGACCTGTATGTGGCGCTCGGCGATGAGCGCGCCCACGGCAGCTGGGTGGTGCGCGCCTACGTGAATCCGCTCGCGCCGCTCATCTGGCTGGGTGGCGTTGTCATGGCGCTAGGCGGATGCGCGAGCCTGTTCGGCCGGTTGCGCGTGTGGGTGACGAAACCGTTTGCCTATGCGGCAGCCGAATGATGCGAACGATCCTTGTCGTGCTGCTGACGTTGGCGTTCAGCAGTGCCGTGCTCGGCACGCCGGAGAAGCTCGCCAATCCGCAACAGGAAGCCCGCGCGCTGGCGCTGCAGAAAAAGTTGCGCTGCCTCGTCTGTCAGGGCGAATCGCTGGATGAATCGGGCGCGCCGCTGGCGGCCGATCTGCGGCGCCTGATCCGCGAACGAATCGCCGCTGGCGACAGCGACGAAGCGGTGAAGGCCTATCTGGTTGCCCGCTACGGCGATTTCATCCTGATGAAACCCCCGGTGGAGCGGGAAACTTACGTTTTGTGGTTCGCGCCGTTGGGATTTTTGCTGGCAGGAGGAGCCGTCATCTGGCTGGTCGCAAGCCGCGCCCGGCGCCGCTTGGGCGTGAAATCCACAGAAAACGATCACGTCCTGGAGAGAACTGTGGATAGCTCTTGATTTATTGCCGACCTTTAATGTTATGAACAGAAACGGTTAAGCAAACAGGCTTACCTCTGCTGGAGCTGCGGGGCTATTTAGCCGATCCGAAGGAGTCATTGAATGGAAAGCAAGCCGCATAGCAAACCGCGTCATCCCAAATTGCTGGCCGCCAGTTCGGCTGCTGCGATTCTGGTGCTGGGTTTGGGTGCCTTCGCTTTGGTGCCGCAACAGGCCTCAACGACAACATCCGCCGTGCCGCAACAGCAGTCCGCGCATCTCGAACAGGTCGCCGCGCGCTCAATGCCGCCGCATATGCTTGAGGCTGGAGCTCCGTTCAGTTTCGCCGATCTCGTGGAGCGCGTAAGTCCTGCGGTGGTTACCGTCACCGTCGAGCAGGAAGTCAACGCCGCCGCCGGCATGAACATGCAGGACATCCCCGAACCTTTCCGGGACTTCTTCAATCAACAGGGCCAGGACGGAAAGCAGTTCAATATTCCCCGGAAGGCGGTGGCGATGGGCTCCGGCTTCATTGTCGATAAGTCCGGTTTCATCGTCACCAACAATCACGTCGTCGAGAACGCCAAGAGCATCAAAGTGAAACTCACCGATGGACGGGAATTCACGGCGAGACTGATGGGTGCCGATCCTGCGACCGATGTGGCAGTGCTCAAGATCAAGAGCGATCGTCCGCTGCCGTCCGTTGAGTTCGGCGACGACCGGCAGGTACGCGTGGGCGATTGGGTCATTGCTGTCGGCAACCCCTTCGGCCTTAGCAACACTGTCACGGCCGGCATCGTCTCCTCCATCGGCCGCGATGTCGGGAACGGTCCGTACACGAACTTTATCCAGATCGATGCCCCCATCAACCGCGGCAACTCCGGCGGTCCGACCTTCGACATACGCGGCAAGGTCATCGGCATGAATTCGATGATCTTCTCGCCATCGGGCGGCAGCGTCGGCATCGGCTTCGCCATTCCGGCGTCCACCGTGCGAGACATCGTTGCCCAGCTTGAGGCACACGGGCGTGTTGCCCGCGGCTGGCTGGGGGTGGAAGTTCAGGCGATCACGCCGGAAATGGCCGCAAGCTTCGGTTCGAAAGATCTGAAAGGCGCGATCGTGGCCAATGTCGTGCCGGGTGGGCCGGCCCAGAAGGCCGGCTTCCATCAGGGCGATCTGGTGGTGGCGATCAATGGCGCCCAGGTCGAAGATTCCCGCGATCTCACCCGTCGCGTGGCAGCCCTGCAGGCCGGCTCAACCGCGACCTTCACGGTCGTGCGCGAAGGCACCAAACAGGATTTGCACGCGAAAGTTGGCGCGCGAAAGGATCAGCAGCTCGCTTCCAACGACTCGCCGGATCAGCCTTCCGGGTCGGCGCCCACAACGGCTGAGGCGATGGGTCTTGGGCTTGCATCGGTAACGCCCGATGTGCGTCGCGCCTACAATCTCAACAAGGATGTCGATGGCGTAGTGATTACGAAGGTCGATCCCAACAGCGATGCCGCAGATAAGGGCATTCAGCCAGGCGATGTTGTCGTTTCAGTCGCCAACAAGCCGGTCCATTCGCCGCAGGAAATGAAGAGCCGGATCGCGGATGCGAAAGCCCAAGGGCGTTCGGCGGTGCTCATGCTCGTTTCCGGGCAGAACGGCCAGCGCTTTGTCGCCGTGAAGATCGATCAGACATGAGTTGGCGTTCCGGACCATGCAGGCGAAAGCCGGCATTGTCCGGCCCCCGCGCGGGCGGTG
>JAICVV010000160.1 GCA_025935155.1 Alphaproteobacteria bacterium | reverse complement strand
GGCATCCAGTTCCATTCGACGATCAACGACTGGCACACCTGCCCGGCCGGCGGCCCGATCCGCGCCTCCAATCCGTGCTCGGAATACATGTTCCTGGACGACACAGCCTGCAATCTCGCCTCGTTGAATTTGATGGCTTTCCGTAAAGAAGTGGATGGCAAGCAGGTGTTCGATGTGCCTGCGTTCGAGCACGCGGTGCGCCTGTGGACCATTGTGCTGGAAATTTCCGTGATGATGGCGCAATTCCCTTCACGCGAAATCGCGCAGCTTTCCTACGACTATCGCACCCTTGGCCTCGGCTACGCCAATATCGGCGGATTGCTGATGGCGGCGGGCATTCCCTACCATTCCCGCGAAGGGCGCGCGATTGCGGCGGCGATCTCCGCGGTAATGACCGGCATCTCGTATGCCGCAAGCGCGGAAATGGCAGGCGAGTTGGGCGCGTTCCCCGAATATGCCGCGAACCGCACCGACATGCTGCGCGTTGTCCGCAATCATCGCCGTGCGGCGCATGGCGAAGCGGGCGGCTATGAGAGCCTCGCCACCCTGCCTGTTCCGCTCGATCATCCCGGCATCCCGCACGAAGAACTTTCGCTCGCTGCGCGCAAGGCGTGGGACGATGCGCTATCGATGGGCGAGGAATTCGGCTTCCGTAATGCGCAGGCCACCGTAATCGCACCGACCGGCACCATCGGCCTGGTGATGGATTGCGACACCACCGGCGTGGAACCGGATTTCGCCCTAGTGAAATTCAAGAAGCTGGCGGGCGGCGGGTATTTCAAAATCATCAACCGCTGCGTGCCGGAGGCGCTGAGCAACCTTGGCTACACGCAGGCGCAGATCGACGACATCGTGGCCTATGCGGTTGGCCACGGCACGCTGGAAGGCAATCCGGACGGCGTGACCGATGCACGGCTGCGGGCCCTCGGCTTCGGCGAGGAAGAAATCGGCAAGGTCGAAGCCGCGCTGGAATCCGCCTTCGACATCCGTTTCGTGTTCAACAAATGGACGCTTGGCGTAGCCTTCTGCACGGAAACGCTGCGCATTCCGGCAGCCGAACTCGACGCGCTCGATTTCGACATGTTGAAAGCGCTCGGCTTTTCCAAGGCCGAAGTGGAAGCAGCAAACCTTTTTGTCTGCGGCGCCATGACTCTGGAAGGCGCGCCGCACCTGAAGGAAGAGCACCTGCCAGTGTTCGATTGCGCCAACCCTTGCGGCCGCATCGGCAAACGTTCGCTGTCGGTGGAAAGCCACATCCGCATGATGGCCGCGGTGCAGCCGTTTATATCCGGCGCCATCTCCAAGACCATCAACATGCCGAACTCCGCCACGGTGAAGGAGTGCGGCGAGAGCTACATGTTGTCTTGGAAGCTGGGCCTGAAGGCCAACGCGCTTTACCGCGACGGCTCGAAACTCAGCCAGCCGCTGGCATCGCAGGTTCTCGCCTTCGACGACGATGAAGATGACGATTTGCTGGAGCAGCCTGCCGCGCAGCGCGCCGCCTTCGTCAGCGAACGCATCGTGGAGAAAGTGGTGGAACGCGTGGTGCGCCACCGCGAGCGCGAACGTCTGCCAGCCCGCCGGAAAGGCTATACGCAGAAGGCGGTTGTCGGCGGCCACAAGGTGTATCTGCGAACCGGCGAATACGAGGACGGCCGGCCCGGCGAAATTTTCATCGACATGCACAAGGAAGGCGCCGCCTTCCGCTCGCTGATGAACAATTTCGCCATCGCCATCTCCATCGGCCTGCAATACGGCGTGCCGCTGGAGGAGTTCGTGGACGCTTTTACCTTTGTGCGCTTCGAGCCGGCGGGCCTGGTGATCGGCAACGATTCCATCAAGAACGCCACTTCGGTGCTGGACTACATCTTCCGCGAGCTCGGCGTCTCCTATCTCGGCCGCAACGATCTCGCCCATGTGCCGCCGGCCCATGACGAGGATCTGGGGCATGGCGATGGCGGCAGCAAGCCTGAGGCGTCGAGCGAGATCGCGCAGACTCTGGCGCGAATGGCCTCTACCGGCTTCGTGCGCGGGCGGCCGTTTGTGGGCCGCGGCAGTGCCGCGCCGAAAATGCTGGTGATCGAAAACGAGGCCGCGCCGCAGCCCGCCCCCATCGTCGAAATTCTGCCGGAGCCCGAATCGGTAGAAGATGAGGCGGACGATAGCTTCGAGGCGCAGATGCGCGAAATCCGCGGCGAGGTCCTGAAGGCGGCCAATCCCGTGGGCGAAATCGTGAGTTCGATCACCGCAAGCCTCACCACGACGCGGGAGGTGCATCTGAAGCGCGCCGCCGAAGCCCGCATGAAAGGCTTCGAGGGCGATGCCTGCGGCTCCTGCGGAAACTTCACCTTGGTGCGCAACGGCACCTGCATGAAATGTAACACCTGTGGCTCGACATCCGGCTGCAGCTGAGAGGACGTGCGATGACGACGAGACTGGTTGATGTGTTCGATCATGGCGGCGCGAAGCTGTTCACCTATTCCATCGCGCTGGAGGAGGCGGAGTGCCTCGATGCGGAATTCGAAGAGGTGGCGCTGATCTTTGCCGAGAGCTCTGGGCTGGTGGCGCGGGAGGAGATCGTTCATCTCCGCGCCACGTGTGAACCGTGCGCGGTCTTCGGCGAGGAGCCTGTCTTGGCCGCAGAACCGAAACGAGCGCCGCGCCGCAAAGGGGCCGTGGTCAGCCTGGTGAAACACCGGATGAAACGCGCCGGCACCGCTTCCGAGCGCCACCGCATCCATAACGTGTCCTGATTAAACTGCCGCGGTTATTGGCACAGCAATTGCGGCGACTGGGTAAGCGTATCGATTTGAAACAGAGATTTTCTGCCGCCTGAACCGCTTTCTGACCTTTTGTAGCCTCCTCCATCAACTGCCCCCGCTGGATACAGCGGGGGTTTTCTTTCACCTATGATGTGCTTGGCAAAGTCCTATATGCACTAATGACGTCTTGCCCGGCTGAGAACAGCGGACGGAAGGGAGAACTTCCGCTTGCGAGTTCATCGCCCCATTCCTCGCCGAACAGCACCACCTCTGATGTGATGACGTAGAAATTCGTCATTCCTGCGCTTGGCAGAGGGAATCGGGACACCGGTTTCAGTTGCGAACGCACGTTAGAGGCAGCGACGACAAACGCTCTTGCAGCGGAAGATACGGACGCGTGCTGGCCACCACCGATGAATCCGCCGCCAGTGCTAAGGTAAATGCTTGCTTCACCGTTGCTAAACCCTACCACGGTGGCGTGAGCGCCACTGATGTTCAGGTCCATTAACGCGCCGTAGGCGGCGTCTGGCGACGAAACATTTAGGCTCAGATCTGAAGGCTTGACGCCGAGAGCCCGTGCTCGGAGATCAAAGAAGATATCAGGTCGGCTCTCTACTGTCATTCCGCTGCCTGTGGCAGTTCGGCCGGCCGCCAGCGAAGAATGGGCTTGCGGGCGGCGGCGGTTTCGTCGAGGCGGCGGCGCGGCGCCAGACGCGGCGCGCCTTCGAAACGCTCGCGCTTTCCAGCCTTCGCTTCTTCCGCCAGCGCGCGCAGCACGTGGATGAAGCGGTCGAGCGACTCCTTCGATTCCGATTCCGTCGGCTCGATCAGCATCGCGCCGTGTACCACCAGCGGGAAGTACATCGTCATCGGATGATAACCCTCGTCGATCATCGCCTTGGCGAAATCGAGGGTGGTGACGCCCGTATCGTGCAGGAAAGTGTCGTCGAACAGCGCCTCGTGCATGCAGGGCCCATCGCCGAACGGCGCGCTCATGGTGTCCTTGAGCGACGCAAGAATGTAGTTGGCGGACAGCACGGCATCTTCGCTCGCCTGCCGAATACCGTCAGCGCCGTGGCTCAGCATATAGGACAGCGCACGCACGAACATGCCCATCTGCCCTTGAAAGGCGCACATGCGCCCGAAGGGCTGCGCGCCGGACGGCATTGCGTCGCGATCCTCAAGGAGCCGCAGTTCGTTGCCGTCATGCACCAGCAACGGCAGCGGCGCGTACGGCGCGAGCGCCGCGGACAGCACCACAGGCCCTGCCCCCGGTCCGCCACCGCCATGCGGCGTGGAGAAGGTTTTGTGCAGGTTGATGTGCATGGCATCGACGCCGAGATCGCCCGGCCGCACGCGGCCCGCAATAGCGTTGAAGTTGGCGCCATCGCAGTAGAAGTAGCCGCCGACCTTGTGCACGGCATCCGCCATTTCCTTGATGCGCGGCTCGAACAAGCCGCAGGTGTTCGGGTTGGTGAGCATGATGGCCGCGACATCCGGACCGAGCTTCGCTTCCAGCGCGTCGGCATCGACATGGCCGTCATCCGTGGCTGGCACTTCATCGACCGTGAAGCCGGCCAGCGCGGCTGTCGCCGGATTTGTTCCGTGTGCAGAAGATGGCACGAGAACGCGCGTGCGCTTCTCGCCGCGCGCTTCCAGTGCGGCGCGGATGGTCAGCAGCCCGCACAGTTCGCCATGCGCCCCGGCCTTGGGCCACATCGCGACGGCGGGCATCCCGGTGAGCGTGGTGAGCCAGCGCATCAAGTCCGAGATCAGTGCGAATGCGCCCTGCACCGTCTGTTGCGGCTGCAGCGGATGAACATCGCCGAAGCCCGGCAGCCGCGCCATTTTTTCGTTAAGCCGCGGGTTGTGTTTCATGGTGCAGGAGCCGAGCGGGTAGAGGCCTGCATCGATCGCGTAGTTCATGCGCGAGAGGCGCACGTAATGGCGCACCACTTCCGGCTCGGAGAGGCCGGGCAACCCAATGGGTGCCCGGCGGCGCAGATTCCCGAGGCGTTCGTCCGAAATCTGCACTTGCGGAATATCGACTCCGGTAACGCATTCGCGTCCCAGTTCGAAGATCAGCGGCTCTTCGTGATCGAGACCGCGATCGCCGGAAATCGTGGGAATCTCGATGTGCTCGACAGCATCCGGCGCGCTGGGACGGCCCTGTGCGTTCATCGGCATCACAGCACCTCCTGAAGCGACTTGACCAGCACATCGCAGTCCTCGTCGGTGACAGTTTCCGTGGCGGCGACAATCAGCAGATCGCGCACATCGCGCTCGTGCGGCCACAGGCGCGAGGCGGGCACGCCGGCGATGATTTTCCTTTCCGCCAATGCATCCACCACGCTGGCCGCAGGCTTCGGCAGCCGGATGGTGAATTCGTTGAAAAAGCTCGGCGTTACCAGCTCGACGCCTTTGATGCGCGACAGTTTGCTCGCGAGCGCCGACGCACGCGCATGATTGGCGCGCGCAAGGCGCGTCAACCCTTCTTCACCCAGTAGCGAAAGGTGGATGGTGAAAGCGAGGCAGCAGAGGCCGGAATTGGTGCAGATGTTGCTGGTCGCCTTCTCGCGGCGGATGTGCTGCTCGCGCGTGGAGAGCGTCAGCACATAGCCGCGCTTGCCGCCGACATCGACCGTCTCGCCAGAGAGGCGGCCCGGCATCTGGCGCAGGAATTTTTCGCGCGTGGCGAACAGGCCGACATAGGGGCCGCCGAAATTGAGGCCGACT
>JAICVV010000155.1 GCA_025935155.1 Alphaproteobacteria bacterium | reverse complement strand
TGCGGATTTTCTGTGCGCGCGCGTAATAGGCGTCGTAATACCCGGCCGAAAGCACGTAAGTGCCGATCAGAACCCGGCGACGCACCTCCGCTCCAAAGCCTTCGGCGCGGCTTTTCTCGTAGAGCTCCGCGAGATCATGCACACCTCCGGCCCTGTGCCCAAAACGCACGCCATCATAGCGCGCGAGATTGGACGACGCTTCCGCAGGAGCGACGATGTAGTAGGCCGGCAACGCATACTTGGTATGCGGCAAGGAAACTTCGACGATTTCGGCACCCTGCGCCTTCAGCCACTCGGCACCCCATTGCCAGAGCGCACTAATCTCGGGCGCCGCGCCTTCCATCCGATATTCTTTGGGAATGCCGACGCGCAGACCTTTGATGTCATTATCCAGATCGGACTCGTAGTCCGGCACCGGAAGATCAACGCTGGTAGAGTCTTTCTCATCGACGCTTGCCATGTGTCGCAACAGGATCGCGGCATCGCGGACCGTGCGCGCCATGGGACCTGCCTGGTCGAGTGAAGAGGCGAATGCGACAATGCCCCAGCGGGAACAGCGGCCATAGGTCGGCTTTAATCCCACGATGCCGCTCAGAGCTGCCGGTTGACGAATGGAGCCGCCGGTATCGGTGCCGGTGGCGCCAAGACACAGGTGACCCGCAACGGCGGCTGCAGAACCGCCCGACGATCCGCCTGGGACAAGGTTCTCGTTTGAATTGCGAGCCCGCCACGGATTGATCGCGGGCTTGAAATAGCTGGTCTCATTGGACGACCCCATGGCGAACTCGTCCATGTTGGTCTTGCCCAGCATGACCGCGCCGGCGTCCCACAAATTTTGTGTCACGGTGGATTCGTAGGGGGGGGCGAAATTGCCGAGGATGCGGCTTCCGGCAGTGGTTGGCACGCCCTTGGTGCAGAACAAATCCTTGATGGCGAGCGGCAATCCTTCAAGCGGCCGTGCCTCGTTTCTTGCGATTCGCGCGTCCGACGCTTTTGCCATCTCGATTGCCCGATCGGGCGTTTCCGTAATGAAGGCGTTCAGCGTGCGCGCGCCTTCCACAGCTGCGATAAACGCCCGCGTCAATTCCACGGATGAAATCTTTTTCGCGCGCAGGGCATCGCGCGCTTCCGCCAGCGTGAATTCAGCAGGATCGCTCATGCAAAAACCGCAGCCGCTTCCAACGGCTTTTCATAGAAAACCGACCAGCTGGAATCGGGATAGTCCAGCACAGGTCCGCAACGCCGGAAGCCAGCACGTTCGTACACCCGCCAGGCAGCCGGATGGCGGTCGCCTGTTTCCAGAACGAGCTCCCGTAGTCCTTCCGCGCGCGCGAGGCGTTCTATTTCCGCAAGAATCTGCCCACCTATGCCCCGGCCCTGCCACGCCGGGCGCGTGTACATCCGCTTCACTTCGCCCGTGCCACCCGCGTGCCGCTTCAAGGCTCCGCACGCAATAGCGTGTCCAGCCTCGCGGGCGATGAAGACGGCCGTACCGGGTTCGGCCATTTGCTCCACGGTGAGATGGTAACAATGTTCTGGTGGCGTCAGCGCGTGCAATGCAGCGTTCAGCTCCACAATGAGCGCTCGAACATCCTCCGTCAGGGGCGATTCGATGTCGATCCTCAAGGCCATGGCTATTCGATAACCTTCGGGACAACAAAGAAGCCGTCCTCCGCCTGTGGCGCATTGGCCAGAATAGCGGCCGCATCGCCGCCAGCCGTCACCACATCGTCCCGCATCCTCAGTTTTTGCGTGACCACGCTGGTCATCGGCTCGACATCGCCGACGCAGACCTCCTGCAGCTGCTCGATCCAGCCGAGAATGCCATTCAGCTCCGCCATCATGGGCTCTACCCGTTCTTCGGGCAGCGCGATGCGGCCGAGTTTTGCGATACGGCGTACCGTGACTTTATCGACGGACATGGGCGTAAGCTGCTAAGAATTCGTCACCTTGCTAGCAACCTCCCTGCCGCGCTGGCAAGGCAAGCCTGCGCCATGGAGAGCCGCTATGCCGTTGCACGTGACCGGAATCGACCATGTGCAAATCGCAGTGCCGCGAGCAATGGAAGCAGAGTGCCTTGCTTTCTACCGCGGCCTCTTCGGCTTTCCCGAGATCCCAAAGCCAGCCCCTCTGCGTGGCCGCGGCGGCGCATGGTTTCAGATCGGCAGTCTCCAACTGCATGTGGGTGTTGATCCGGCACCGTCGCCGGAGAGCAAGCGCCATATCTGCTTTCTGGTCGCCGATCTTGCTGAAGCCAGGGACGAAGTCGTGGCCCGAGGGGTTGGCATTGAAGAAGAGAGCGCGGCCGCCAGTCTTTCCCGGTTTTTCATCCGTGACCCCGCCGGTAACCGCCTGGAAATCGGTCAGCGCCCTTGAGCATCTTATCCCTTGCGGAATTCCGGGCAGCCATTGCAACGCGCCGTCGGTGCGCGGGGTTGGACTTGGGCGAGAAAACCATTGGCTTGGCCCTTTCCGATATCCTCCTCACCGTCGCCACCCCCTACGGCATTCTCGATCGGGGCAAATTCTCCACCAACGCACAGGAACTTGAAGGCATCGCGACGCGAGAAGGCGCTGGAGGCTACGTGATCGGCCTCCCCTTAAATATGGACGGGAGTGCGGGGCCTTCAGCCCAATCGGCACGCGCCTTTGCCCGTAACCTTGCCGCTCAATCGGATTTGCCCATCCTTCTCTGGGACGAGCGGCTTTCGACCGCAGCGGTTCAGCGGGACATGATCGCGGCCGACGTTACAAGAAAAAGGCGGGCGCAGTCTGTCGACAAGGCCGCCGCCGCCTATATCCTGCAAAGCGCGCTCGATGCCATGCGAAACTTGCCGCCGGAATGATGGATTTCTATAAGCGTGACTTTCGATGAGCCCGCGCCACCTCACCTCGATCAACGACCTTAGGCTGGAGGAGATCGAGAGCGTTTTCTCGCTGGCCGAGAAATATCTTCGGGAACTCGTCGATCCGAATTTGCCGTACCGGATTGCCCGCAGCACCAATGTCTGTGGCGGTTCCGTAATGGCCACGCTGTTTTACGAGCCCAGCACCCGCACGCGTTTGTCCTTCGAAAGCGCGATGCTGCGCCTTGGGGGACAGGTCATCTCGAGCGCCGACCCTGCGGCGAGTTCGGCAGCCAAAGGCGAGAGTCTCGCGGACACCATTCGTATGGCTTCTGCCTATGCGGACATTCTCGTTCTTCGGCATCCACGCGAGGGTGCGGCGCAATTTGCGGCAGAATATGCGAGCGTTCCGCTTATCAATGCGGGGGACGGCGCGCATGAACACCCCACGCAAACACTTACTGACCTTTTCACCATCCTGCGTGAGCGCGGTACTCTGACCGATTTAACCGTGGCGCTGCTCGGCGATCTGAGAGGCGGACGCACAGCGCATTCGCTCGCTTACGCGCTCGCGCGGTATGGCGCGCGAATTGCCCTCATGCCAGCGCCCGGTCTGGAATTGCCTGAGTACGTGGCTGCCCGTTTACGCGAAGCCTTCGGCTACGAGTACTTGAAACCAAATGAGCTCCGAAGCGATGACGGAATGGCCGGAATGTTTGTGCCCAACGGAACGGCAAACGATCCCGTCGGGGCTGTGGACGTTCTCTACGTTACCCGGTTCCAAAAAGAACGCGCGGCGGACGCGGTGACGGAATACCCCACAGTAACCGCGCGCTTTCTCGCGGCAGACCGCTTTAGGAACACACTGGTTCTGCATCCCCTGCCCCGTGTAGACGAGCTCGACGCGAAATTCGATCAGGACGAGCGCGCAGGTTACTTCCGGCAGGCATCGTACGGGGTACCTGTCCGAATGGCGCTCATCACAATGCTGCTGAAAGGCGACAACAAGAATATGGTGCGCGGTTGCCATTCCCATGGTCTATGCACTGACGTTACTTGCGGAAACGCAAACTGCATCAGCCGCGATGCACGCGAAACGGCGGCGGCGCCAAAGCTACATCCATTGCTGAGTGACCCCTCACGCCTGCGTTGCTGGTACTGCGATCACGAAATTTCTCTCGCATGATGCTGGATCAATTTCTATCCGAGGGTGTTGTCGACGCACCGCGCGCCGCGGCCGCTCTGATATTCGGATATTTTCTCGGCTCCGTCCCGTTCGGATTGATCTTCGGCTGGCTCGCGGGGGCAGGAGACGTTCGAAGTATTGGCTCCGGCAATATCGGCGCCACCAATGTGCTCCGCACCGGCAACAAATGGGCAGCGGCTGCTACTCTGATCTGCGATGCGGGCAAGGGTGCGCTCGCGGTGATCGCTGCGCGAACATACGGCGGCGAGCTTGCGGTTTTGGCCGGGCTGGGCGCGTTTCTTGGGCACGTCTTTCCAATCTGGCTAAAGTTCCGCGGAGGTAAGGGTGTCGCCACTTTTCTGGGCGTAACCATTGCCCTTGACTGGCGGGTTGGCCTCTTCGCTGCTGCTGTTTGGCTTGTGGCAGCGTTGCTATTTCGTATTTCATCCTTGTCGGCTCTGATAGCCGCTACAGCAACACCGATAGCTTTCGCGCTTTTTCGCGAGCCATTACATTTGGCCGCTGCCGCCCTCCTGGCGCTCCTTATTTTTTTCACCCATCGTACGAACATTGCACGGCTGACGCGGGGTGAAGAACCCCGCATCGGTCAAAAAATATCGTCACCCTCCGCATGAGTGTGCTTTCGCATCGCGAGAAGAGAGATTGGCTGCGGCTCGCCCGCACGCAAAATGTGGGACCTGTCACGTTTGCGGCGCTTATGGCGCGTTTCGGCTCTGCCTCCGCCGCATTGGAGGCAGTTCCCGCTCTGGCCAAGCGGGGAGGAGCCACTACCTTCAAAATCCCTGCGGCCCGCGACGCAGAAGAGGAACTAGATGCCCTCGCAAAATTAGGAGGCACCTTTATCGCCTCGTGCGAAGAGAGCTTCCCGCCGGGATTGGCTGCCCTCGATCCGCCACCGCCAATTCTGGCGGTGTTGGGAAACCCAGTGCTCCTGTCCCGCGAAGCCGTGGCGATCGTCGGTGCGCGCAACGCCTCTGCATTGGGACGCAAGTTTGCCGCCACTCTTGCTGTGCAGCTTGGAGCGGCTGGCCTGACGATTGTATCTGGTATGGCGCGTGGGATCGACGGTGCAGCACACGAGGCCTCGCTGGGGACCGGTACTTGCGCGGTTGTCGCCGGTGGAGTCGATGTCGTTTATCCGCCGGAGCATCGGGCACTCTATGACCGCATCCGCGCGGAAGGCGCAATTGTTTCAGAAATGCCGATGCATGAATCGCCTCTTGCGCGTCATTTCCCGCGCCGCAACCGCATCATATCGGGAATCTCAAGAGGCGTAGTTGTGGTGGAAGCAGCTGAGAATTCGGGCTCGCTGATTACCGCGACTTACGCTTTGGAGCAGGGCCGGGAGGTTTTCTCGGTGCCTGGTTCGCCGCTCGATCCCCGCTCGCGTGGGACCAATCGCCTGATTCGGCAGGGAGCAACGCTAACGGAATCGGCAGAAGACGTGCTGGAAACCCTGCGCCCGATAATGGGCAATGCGTTCAGCGAACCAGACGGCACTTCTTTCGATCTTCAACCGGATTCTGACGCTGGCGGCCGCGAGATAGACAAGCTTCGGCGCG
>JAICVV010000133.1 GCA_025935155.1 Alphaproteobacteria bacterium | reverse complement strand
TCAGGAGATCAGTAGAAAATGTCGTATTCCACCTGGACCACTTCGCCGGTATAGCGGTTCACAAGCACGGCGTCCGAACCTTCACGGATCCACACATAGCCATACGGCGGCGGCGCGAGGCCGTACAACGCGTAATTCGTCAGGAAATATGTAGCAGCGAGGAGAACGCTGGGAACCCGCTCGCCAAGCGTGAAGCGCCGGTATGCAAATCCACGAGGTGCAATCCAGGGCCTCCGCGCGCGATACCGCCGTGGCGCGCGCACAGCTTTCCGCACGACAGTATTGCCATTCGGGCGTTCGCGTGCGGTGCGGTGCACGACAGTGCCGTTCGGCCGTTCCTTCACCGTGCGCCGGACCTCACTCCCATTCGGCCGCTCATTGACGGTCCGGCGAACTTCGGTTCCATTCCGCTTTTCCTTCACGACGCGCTTGTCGGTATCGTTGGCAGCCACTCTCATCGGGACCGCCTGTGCGCCGTTGCCCCCGGCAGCCTGCGTTGCGCCGGTGCCAGAAATCATAAGGCCCACGGCCAGGGCGGAGACTACGGCTCTATTCATTTCGGGCTCCATAGCGAGTTACATTAAGGAAATGGTCAGCGGGGGAAGAGCGTTTCGCGGGTTCTCCGTCTTTTCTGTAACCGATTGTCGCGAACCCCGACCGAAGGCCGAGGTCCGCAACAAGCTCGCGATCATCGTGATTACCAGAAGATGCCGTAATCGACGCCGACCACCTCACCTGTGGCGGGATCGATCAGCATTGCATCCGGACCGACCCGTACCCACACGAGGCCGTCGATCGGTGCCCAAAGGCCATAAAGCGCCCAGTCCGTGATCCAGTAGTTCCGCGCGAACCAGCCGCGGGGCAGCCGGTTGCCGATCACCCAGTGGTGCCGGTACCAGCCGTGTGGACGGCGGTAAGCGCCCACATGAAAGCGATGCTTCGCGTGTACCGCGCGGCGCGATTTGGCGTAGCGCACCGTTTTCTTGTGGACGACCGTCCGCTTTTTCGTGGTGTGACGGACGGCGTGATGCGCCGGATGGTGAACCGCGTGGCGGGTGGTGTGGCGGACGTGACGCGTTGCGTGCCGGTGCGAGGTGCGATGGGCCGTGGACCTTCGTGCCCGGTGTACAACCGCGCGACGGTGGGCAGTGGAATGGCGGTGTGCCGAGGCATGGCCGCCACCGGAATGGACGGCGTGATGGCCGCCCCCGCCGCCGTGGCCGCGGTGGTTGTCAGCCAGAGCCGGAGTGGCCGCCGCAAACAGCAGCGCCAGGGCGCCGATCAGCAGTCTCTTCATAACCTTCTCCTTTCGCGGTCTTCGCAAAACTGTCATGTGACAGGATTGGTTCCGCAGTGGGCCATTGCGCTTGCAGAATGGATTGGAGAAGGATCGCATGGACGTGAGAATCCGCAGGGCCGGCCTCCACGACGCTGCGCTGATCTGCGATTTCATTCGCGAACTTGCCGAATACGAGCGGCTGGCCGGCGAGTGCCAGGCGACTCCGGAGGCCGTTGCCATGTCGCTGTTTGCCGCCAATCCGAGGGTCTTTTGCGAAATTGTGGAATGGCAGGGGACGCCGGCGGGTTTTGCGCTGTGGTTCTACAGTTACTCCACCTTTCAGGCGAAGCATGGGATTTATCTCGAGGACCTGTACGTGCGGCCGCAGTTCCGCGGACGCGGGTTTGGTAAGGCGATGATGGTCGAATTGGCGCGCCGCGCCCTCAGCGAGAGCTGCGGCCGCTTCGAATGGTCGGTGCTCGACTGGAACGAGCCGTCTATCGCCTTTTACAAATCGCTCGGCGCAAGAGCGATAAAGGACTGGACCGCGTTCCGGCTCGAAGGGGATGCGCTTCGCAAAGTCGCGGCAGAATGAGCAGCATCGTTTCTCTCGTGCTGGCGCGGTCTAAAAACGGTGTCATCGGACAGCACGGTCAAATTCCGTGGCGCATTCCCGCAGACCTGAAGCACTTCAAAGCGGTGACCATGGGAAAACCCTGCATCATGGGCCGCAAGACCTGGGACAGCCTGCCGAAAAAGCCGCTACCCGGCCGCACCAACATTGTGCTGACCCGCGATCCTGCTTTTCACGCGGATGGCGCCATTGTCGTCCACGCGTTCGAGAAGGCGTTAGCGCGTGCGCAGGAAGAAACACCGGAAGAGATTGCCGTGATCGGGGGGGCTGACGTGTACCGGATGGCCCTTCCGCATGCGTCGCGCATCCACCTGACGGACGTGCATGACGCATTCGAAGGGGATGTTCACATGCCGTCCTTCGATCCCGCCGAATGGAAAGAAACCTGGCGCGAGGATCACGACGCCGAAACCGGCGCGCCATCCTACAGTTTCGTGACGCTCGATCGAATCCGATTGGCCTTCGCTTGCTCACTTTAGCAGTGTTGGAAGCGTATCTGGTTTATCGTGCTGGAGAGGCACATGATCTTTCGCGAACTTGCGTCGGGGTTGCGGTTTCCGGAAGGGCCGGTGGCGATGGACGATGGCTCCGTCATTGTCTGCGAAATCGCCGCGGGGCGAATCACGCGGGTAAAGCCGGACGGCAAAATGCAAACAGTGGCGCAGCCGGGCGGCGGTCCGAATGGTCTGGCAATCGGGCCGGATGGCGCACTCTGTGTCTGCAACAACGGCGGCAGTTTCACCTATGTCGAGCGGCAGGGGCTGACGACTCCGGGGCACGCGCCGGACGATCATGTTGGCGGCCGCATCGAATGTGCAAGCATCTCAAGCGGCAAGGTCCAAACGCTGTACGACTCGTGCGATGGCCGGCGCCTGCTCGCGCCGAACGATATCGTGTTCGATGCGCAGGGCGGCTTCTGGTTCACCGATTATGGCCTCAGCAACAAGGCGCATCGCACCCACGGCGCGCTCTACTATGCCAAAGCGGATGGCTCGAAGATCACGCAAGTGCTGCGCGAACTGATTACGCCAAACGGCGTCGGCCTCTCTCCGGACGGCAACACCGTCTACTTCACCGAAACTCTCACCGGCCGTTTGTGGTCGCTGCCGCTCGCGGCGCCAGGCAAGCCGATGAAAACGGGGCCCGGCACACCCGCAAAATTTGCCGGCGCGTATCCCGGTTTTGCCTATTTCGATTCGTTAGGTGTGCAGGCAGATGGCGCGGTGTGCGCCGCCACGCTTATGGCGGGCGGCATCACCACCTTCTGGCCGGGCACAAAACGCGTCAAGCACACACCGCTACCCGATCCGCTCGTCACCAATATTTGCTGGGGGGGCAAGGACATGAAAACCGCGTACATCACGCTCTCCGGCACGGGGAAACTGATCGCGATGGACTGGCGGCGCCCAGGCCTCCGCCTCAATTATAACGCGTAGTATTGGCCGGCTGAGGATGCCGCTGCTTAGGTGCGAGCGGCGCGCTGGGAAACCCAGCCGAAGCCCAGCCGCTTCGCCTCTTCCGCGATATGGATTTTAAGCGCAGCGGCGCGCAACATGTCACCGGCCTGCCGGAGTACGCGCAACTCCGCGAGTTCCGCCTCCAGAGCCCAGCCTGGCCACGATCGCTCGCGCGCATCGGCGGCCATCGACTCCAGTTCGGACACCGCCTCCGTGCTTTGACCTGTTTCGCCGCGCAATTCGGCCAAAGCGATATCCACTTGCAGGATTTCCTGCCGTTCGGTCATGCCGCTCCGCAATCCGGTGGCGCGCTTTACCGCGCCGTCGCGCTCTACCGCTCGGCCGAGGCTGGAATAGCAGAGCGCCAGCAGGCTGGTCGCGACCGCTTCGCCAGTCGTGAGTCCGGCCCGCGTGTATTCCTTGTTTGCCGTTTCGACGAAGGCCGCCGCCTTTGCAGGCGCACCCTGGCCCATGGCGATCTGGCCTTGCAGCAGATCGATGTTGCCGGACGTCATCGCCGCATGATCGGCATACCTCCCGCCGTCGCGAGCGTGCTTCAGAGTCGCAATGGCCTCCGCAACGTCGCCCCGATCGAGCGAGATCTGGGCGCATTCGAAACGCGCATCGGCCCCGCTATCGATGTCCTCTGCCTTGGCGTATTCGGATAGCGCCTCGGCGCAAATCACCTGCGCCTTCGCAAGTTCTCCTCGCAGCCGCAGGATGTCGGCCAGCGAGTAGAGACTGAAACCGCGATGGCCATGCGCACCGATAGTGGCGTCCAACGCCGCCGCCTGACGAAATTCGCTTATCGTGCCGTCGCCGGCATTTTCGTCGCTCCGCTCAACTGCAAGCGCCGCCAGGGCCCACGCCTGTCCCGCGATGTCGCCCGTTTCGCGGCGAAGGCGTAGGACGTTGCGCGTCGCAGTTTCTGCACTATCCCTGTCGCCGGTGGCCCACAAAACCGTTCCAAGATCGGCGTAAGCCGCGGCCATTCCGTTTCGATCTCCCGTCGCCTGAGATTGCATCAGCGACTTCTGGTATTCGTCGCGCCCTCGTTTCGGCTGCCCGTCTTCGAACAGAATGCCCAGCAGGCGGTGTGTCGCCGCTTCGCCTCGAGGGTTGCCGATACTGCGATAGCCGGCCAGCGCCCGCTCGAGCATGGTATTCGCAAGTTTTGGCTCACCCGGCATCAGCACGTTTCCCAGCGCGAGCTCGGCATCGGCTTCGAGGCCAACCGCGCCCCGTTCCGTAGCCAGCTGTAGTGCACGCCGCGCATGCTGCGCGCGGCCTTTGTTATCGCCCTGCGCCGACGCGATATCCGCCTGGGCCAGCTCCAGCCTGGCATCGCCCGCGATCGGTTCGCCGCGGCTACGCAATCTTTCAACTACGTCCCGCGCGTCTTTCGCCCTTCCTGCGGAAAGGAGAACGTGAGCGAGATCCAGTTGTGTTTCGGGATCGTCCGGTTGAAGCGCAGAAGACGCGCGCAGCACTTCTATTGCCTTTGGCCAGTTGGACTCCGCGCGGTAACTTTGCGCCTCAATCTTGAGGCGCATGGCTTTTGGGAGACCCGCCGAATGGGCGGCGGCTTGCGCTGCGGCGGCACGCGCCTTCTGATCGTAGCCGAGTTGGGACCATGCTTTCGCCAGATAGACATAAGATGGCGCATAGCCGGGCGCATCCGCCACCGCCTGAAGCAACTCGTCGCGCGCCCGCGCCGGATCGTACCGGCGCAAAGCGTCAAGCGCGAAGCCGATATGCTGCATGACCTCTGTGCTGGGTGGCCTGGCATTGGCGGCAAGGCGGCGCTCCTCGGCGCTTTGTGGCCGGAGGTTCAAACGTTGTCGCAGGTCGGCACCGGCCTTGCTCGCCAGCGACGGCAGATCCTCCGCAGACCCTGTATGGGTGAAGGTAGCCACGGTGGCCCCGCTACGTGCATCCTGCAAGGCTAGGTCAAGCCGCACGGCAGAGTCATTCTTGTTGGAGGCGAAATAGCCGCCGGTCACCACATAATCGACCGCCAGTTGGCGGCGCAGTTCGGTCAACGTACCGGGTGAAAATCTTCCTGCGCCCGGCCCTGGAGAATGGCCACGCACGGCATGGATCAGTTCTGCGGGCAAGAGATGCAGCTGACCGCCCTGTGCCATCTCCACGCCCAGCATTTCCGAGAACGCGGTGCCGATCCAGGCCTGTTTACGGTCGCCTGAGAGGTTGTCGAAATCGAACACTGCCACCGCTGTGCCCGGCGCGCGGTGCGACCAGGGAAATACCGGCTCGCGCCCGTTCCAAACCCACCACGCGGCAAGTGCAGCGATGAGGACAAGCGACGTGGCGGCGGCCAGGGGGAGCGTTTCAAGCCTTCGCCGATGGGATTGCGCCGATGCGTCCGGCGCTGCCGTCGCACGAATGCCCTTTGGCTCCGCGGTTGGCTGAACCGGTGACGGTTCTGGCAACCGTCGTGAGGGCGACGGTTCTGGCAGCCCTCGTGAGTCTGTCACCTCTCCCCGGGACACGGGCGGCAGAAAACGGTAACCCAGCTTCGGCAATGTCTCGATGAAGCGGCCACCTTCTTCACCCTCCCCCAGCGCTTGCCGCAGGGTCCAGATGTGCTTGGTCAGATTGGATTCGGCGACAAACCGGCCCGGCCAGATCGCGGACATGATCTCGTCTTTTGAGACGGCATGGCCTGCCCGATCGACGAGCAAAAGCAGAATCTCGAACACCTTCGGCGTCAGCGCGACCGTTTCGCCGGCCTGAAGCAGCCGCCTTTCTTTCGGCTGCAACTCGAAATCCGCAAACCGATAAACCGGATTTTCTTGCTCCATCATCGGTTTACT
>JAICVV010000067.1 GCA_025935155.1 Alphaproteobacteria bacterium | reverse complement strand
TGCTCGGGCCCCGCGCCCATCAGCGCCATGGCCTGGCTGAAATGTGGCAGGATCACGAGTAGCGCTGCGGTGAGCGGCAGGATTTCCAGCACGCTGTGCACCTGTTCTTCCGTCGCACTGACTTCGCGGCAATGGCTCTCCGCAAACCGGATATCGAAATTGCCCGTGATCTCATGCGCTACGAGGCACACGATAAAGATTACGATCAGCCCTGCATCGATGCGAAAGAACGCCGCCATAATCAGGGGGACTCCGATCTCCGCCAACATGAGGTGATGGATCAGCGATTCGCGGACGCCGCTGGTGCGTTCGATATGCGAGCGGCGATGCAGAAGATAGTCGGCAAAACCGGCCAGAAACCACAACGGCAGAATGAACCAGGCGATCAGCAGGTGTATCGATTGCTCTATGGCGCGCTCCCGCGAAAAGCGAACGCCTAGATAAGCCGAAGGGCCATTTTGCGGTTCCTTGCCGGGTAGCCAGAACCTTCTGCTTCTTTAAGGTTCTGTCATGGAACAGCTTCACGCCTTGCTCCCCGCATTCTGCCTCAGCAAGCTAAGAGTGTCGGAGTGCAGAGCGAGTCGCGGGGCGTGGCAGACTGGTACTACAGCCTTGGGGATGGATTGCGGTGGCTGTACGACCGCCGTATCGATACGCCCGCCATTCTCGACACCCAGCGCTATTTTCCGGACGCACACCGTTTCGTCAATGCGTGGGAAGCGCTGCGGGACGAAGCAATGGCAGTGGCAACGCAGATGCAGCGTGTGCCGCGGTTCCATGAAATCATGCCGGAGCAGGCCGACATTTCTGCCAATGATGGGCGCGATTGGCGCATGTATATCATGAAAGCCTACGGGCACGTATCGCAGGATAATCTTGCGCGATGCCCCACGATGGCAAAGCTGCTGCGCAATAGCCCGGAAGTTCTTTCGGCCACCTACTCCTTCCTCGCGCCCGGCAAGCACGTGCCGGAACATCGCGGGCCCTTTCGCGGTGTGCTTCGCTTTCATCTCGGGCTTTCCATGCCGCGGGACGCGGACGGCAATCTCGGCGCCATTCTGTGGATCGACCATAAGCCCGTTTTGCTGGATAATGGCGATTGCCTCCTGTGGGACGACACCTACCCCCACGAGCTTCTGAACGCGACCGATCACGTTCGCGCCGTGCTGTTGCTGGACGTCTGGCGGCCAGAAATGCCGGCCGACATGAAGGCGCTTTCTACCGTGATTGTGGGCGGGATACGGGCTGTTTCCGCCCTCAACGCTGCCAGAGCCAATCTTTCGCAGGCGCAGCATACAGGCTAGACTGCGGACTTCTTCCGGCCGGAGTGCCCGATGTCCGCAGTGGTCCAGGTGAAGCGCGTCACCGTCCCCGAAATTCGCGCCCATAAGAACGCCAAGCCCGTCGTGTGTCTCACCTGCTACCATGCACACACGGCGCGGCTGCTGGATGAGCATGTCGATGTAATGCTCGTAGGCGACAGCCTCGGCATGGTGATGCACGGGATGGAAACCACGCTTGGCGTTACGCTTGACATGATGATCCTGCACGGCCGCGCCGTGATGCGGGGCTCGAAGCGCGCGCTGATCGTGGTCGACATGCCGTTCGGCTCCTATGAGGAGAGCCCGCAGATCGCCTTCCGCAATGCGGCGCGGGTGATTCAGGAAACCGGTTGCACGGCGGTAAAGCTGGAAGGCGGAGCCCGCATGGCCGAAACGATTCACTACATTACGCAGCGCGGCATTCCGGCGATGGCTCATATCGGCCTCACGCCGCAAATGACTCAAGTGATGGGCGGCTTCAAAACACAAGGCCGCACTGAGGCCGAATGGCCGGCTATCGAGGCCGATGCCAAGGCGGTGGCCGATGCTGGCGCCTTCTCGGTGGTGCTGGAGGGCATGGCTGAGCCGCTGGCCGCCAAAATCACCCGCGAGATTTCCATTCCCACCATCGGCATCGGCGCATCCGCCGAATGCGACGGTCAGATACTGGTGATGGAGGATATGTTGGGACTCAATCCGAACCCGCCGCGCTTTGTGCGCGAATACGCAAGCATGGGGCGCGACATAGAGGCGGCGGTGAGAGCATATGCGTCCGACGTCCGCGCGCGCCGCTTCCCGGGCGCCGAAAATGTATACCCGATGAAGAAGGCCGGCTGAGGTTCGGCTCTCTATAATCCCGGGTAACCGGAAATTATCAGCGCGGTGAGAGACAGCACGAAGAGGCCAATGAGCGCAATGACGCTCCAGACGATTGCCTTTTCGGCGGCCGGACCCATGCGCGCATTGTATACGCGCTTCTCAACGCAAGCCGTGCGGGGAGATTAAGAATGCTCCATCTTGCGCAGATGCGCGCCGCTGCAGGGCTCAGCCTTATTGAACAAGTGCCGCCATATTGCAGCGGACGCCGTTCACGCGCACATCGGCCTCGCCCAAACCAACACCCAACAGGCTGGTCAATCCGTTAATGGAACTGTCCAGGGGCGTGGCTACGCCGTTCAAGGTCGTCTGAACGATCGACTTCACGCCCGCCTGATCGAGACCGAGGCCGAGGCCGAGAATCTTCACGTTCACGGAAAGATTGCCCAGTAGGCTTGAGAACGTTGTCGCGGCAATGTCCTGCGTTTGCACCGTCTTCTCGGTGCCGGAAGCAATATCGCTGGCCGTGAACGATACGTCCTGCCAGTCGTTGCCGCCGATGTCCACAGTGGAGGAGCCGGTTACCTGCAGCAGCAGGATCGAGATCAGGTTCGCCTGCGAGATCGCCAGATTGTCCTCGAAATCATCGAGGTTCGCGACGTTAACCTGCCCAAGCGCCACTGTGCCGACGCTGGGCGCGACCGAAACGGCGACGGAATTACCCGCATCTCCGCTGCATGAAATCGACGAAAGCTTTGCCTGCGCGGATGCCAGTTCGACGATGACTGGCACATCGAGACTGGCCACCCCGGCAATCGGAGAGGAAGGAGCCACTTTGAAGTCTACGTAAAGGCGCGCCTGCGCGGTACGCACGACGATGCTGTTGTCGTCGGCAATGGCGATCCACGGCGAGTTGGCTGGCCGCTGACCGATAGCGAGCCACGCGGTGGCGCTTGTTATGCCCGGCACGCCCAGATTGAGATTGAACTGCACCTGCCGTCCACCCTGCGACAGCTGCAATACCGCAGATGCGAGGTCGAGTGCGCTGACCATCGCACCCGAGCCGCCCGAGAGGTTCACATAATCCTGGTTGCCGTACGGCCCGAGATTGACCAATTGTCCGGCGGCGATTTTGGTGGTGTTCGCGGCATTAACCAAAGTTGTCATGGCTGTGCGTGCGTTCTGGTTCCCCTGCGCTGTCAGCACATCGAGAACGGCGCCGAGGGCATCGCTCGTTTTCACGTTAGACTCCAACGTGTCGTTGAACGAGGCGGCGCTGATATTGGCGCGCGTCTTAAGCGCGCTGACATACTGGAAGAGATCGATCTGCGCATTTGCCAGTGCGTTGTAATCCATCACCGACAGATTGACCGAACTGCCGGTCAGCGCGCTCAGCACAGCATTGGCCATCCCGCCCTGAAGAGCGGCAAGCCGCGTGCCCAGGGAAAAGCTCGCGAGCTGCGCGCGGGACGCCGTTGCCGTCCGTGAGATCGGCACGTTCGGGCGGCCGAGCAGGAAGGATGCGAAGTACAGATCTGCCGTGCTCGACAGAGTGACGCGCGCGGCGGTTGGCGAGGCGCCACCCGCAACGAAGCGATTCGCCAGGGCGATGTTTGGATCCGGCGTGTACGTGCCAGTTGCGGCGTTAACGGCAACCGGCGACGACCAGTTGTTCGCGTTTGCCGTCGCCTGCGCGGCCGCCTGGGCCTGATCGAGATTCGTCGCTGCTGAAACGGCAGCCAAATCGGCCATGCCTTGCAACTGCCGGCTCTTGAGATAGATGCTGCCGAAATCCACGGCAGCCGCTGTGAATCCGACGATTACAAAAATCGACGCCGCGGTTATCACCGCGATCGAGCCTTTCCGGTCGCGCCGGAAACGCGCAATTCGATGCAAAAGAACGCACATCAGAAGCCTCCCAGCTTGATAGTGGCGGAGCGCACAATGGTTGAAGAGGGCATTGGCACCAGGCTGCCGGCCCAGAACACGCCATTGGTTTTCGAAGCGTCATACGAAATGGCGACCGTGTAGCCCTGTGCATCGCCCGTGTAGGTGGCCGTCGCCGCGGCGGGATTGAGCGTGGCGTATTTTGCAATTTCGGTGGCGAGCGTTGTCCGCACCAGCGTCTGCCGTTCGTCCGCAGTCAGACCGGCAAGGGCCGCCCGCGCTGAATCGTCGGCAATCTCCTGAACGCTGTGCGCCATCCAGAAATAGCCGCCATAAGACATGATCCCCAAAAGCATGGCGAGAAAGACAGGCGCCACCAGGGCGAATTCCACTGCCACATTGCCATCTTGCCGGACGCGGAAGAATGTCATCGCGGTTGTCCTCCTCCACGGGGACACCCTTTCCGATAACACCGGCATCGCACTCCTGGAATTTGTTTCGGGGTGCTTGGTTACAACTCTTGGTCAATGCTAAAGTTCGAATTATTTACTTTTGCGTGCTGAGTTCGATTATTTCAGAACAAATTTCTAAAATTCTTCTGCTCTCTTCCTTGCATTCCCGCAGGACAGTTACGCGTCTCCCTTTGCAGCAGCCGTGAGTGCCTGGGCGGCGCGGCGCGCCTCGCCCTTGCGGCGCTGGCGCCGCGCATAGAGAAACGTCCAGAGCGATAGCGCGCCCATTGTGCTGTAACCGATCACCGGGCCTGCAATCAGATAATCGCGAATGGGCATGGCGTAGATCAGCGCGGCCGATACGGCGACATCCGCAAGCAGGCCAAAGCCCCAGGCCAAAGTCATAATTGTCATTGTGCGCCGGAAGTATTTGTTACTGCGCAACGCTTCGAATTCGTGCAGCTCGCTGGATGATTTGCGGATCATGCTGGCGCGCGCGAGCTCGTAGATCAGCGGACGGCCGACGATGGCGGACCCCAGAAACACGCAGCCGATGATCGCGGTCACAAGTTTTTCCCGAAGCTGCAGAACGCGGACGGAACCGCCGCCGGCGAAGGCCAAAAGCGAAAGCGCGATCCCGAACAGCACGAGGATCGAGAGCGCGTCGACGCGGCGATGGCGTGCGAACTCGACGATGCTCCACAGGATGGGGGGCGCGGACGAGGCTATCAGCGCTTTCACATCGCCGAGCTGCTTCTGCGCCAGCATATAGATGACGTAGGGCAGCACGAAATTGACCAGCAGCTCCAGGGCTGTGGTCAGGCCGTGGTCCCGAAGAAAGACCCGCGCCTTCCCGGCGATTTCGTTCACTCTTAGGCTGTCCATGGGCCAGGCGGGCTCCTAGGCGGCACGTCCGATTGGAAGTATGATCTGCCAACGTGGGGAGGAATAGAATGAACGGCAAGGCAGTGAAGCGCGTGGCGATCATGTGGGCGTTCAGCGGCGGAGTGGCGATGTGCAGCTCCGCTTTGGCCGCACCCCAAATTGTAACGTTCGACCCGCCGGGCGCGCTCGACACCTATCCATGGACGGCAGCAGATGGTGGCAGCATTGCAGGGTTCTGGTTCGACAGCGCAGAGCAGGTCACCAAAGCCTTCATCCGTGCACCCGATGGGAGCATCGCCACATTCGATCATCCAGATTCGCGCGTCACGGCGGCCTACGGCCTGAACCGTAACGGCGTCGCCACCGGCTACTACACAGTGGATGAGGGCAACCACCCCGGATTTGTTCGCACGCCGGATGGAACGCTGACTATCTTTCACGCCCCGGGCGACGACAACGGAACCTACCCCATCGCCATCACCGGCAAGGGCGCGATCGCCGGCTCCTATTATGACTTCTACTCCATCCCGCACGGATTCATGCGCAAGCCGAATGGCAAGATCGTCACCTTCGATGTGAGCGGCGACACCTACGGCACCAATCCGATGAGCATTAACGCGGACGGTTTGATCACCGGACATTATGGTGACAGCAGCGGATTTGCCCACGGGTTCCTCGGCGTTGCCGGTGGCGCGCTCACCGCGTTCGATGCGCCCAACGCACCCACCGGCACATTTCCCATGAGCATCAACAGCAGCGGCACCATTGCCGGCTATTCCAGCGATGCGAATTATACGTTTCACGGCTTCATGCGCGCACCGGACGGCACCATGACGGCGTTCGATGTTCCTGGTGCCACTGCTACTGTCGTGAACAGCATCAACGGCAAGGGGCAGCTCACGGGCTATTATGAAGATGCCAATTTCACCGCCCATGGTTTTTCGACCTCTGCGACCGGCAAGATCAAGACCTTCGATGTGCCCGGCGGCATCGGAACGTTCCCCAACAACATCAACGATCACGGCCTTGTCACGGGCTGGTACACAGATGCCGAAGGCGATTATCACGGCTTCCTGCGCAGCAAGTAGCCTGCAGGAGTTTCGGCTTAACGGAGTAAGCCGAAGCGGGGATAGATGCTGGCGCAGGCGGCCTGAATCTGGACGGCGGCCGCATCGCTTTGCGCATCGGTCAGATACTCGAGCAGGCAATTGTCGTAATCTTTGGGCGACGCCGTTGAAAGTCCAAGCGGACGATAGATGTCGTTGCAGGCATCGCGGATCAGTTGGACGGCAATTTTCGAGCGCGTGCCCGCGGTGTATTGCAACACGCATTGCGAGGCCTGCTGTTGGCCGTTCTGGATGAACTGCGCTTGCGCTGTGCCAGGTTGGGATGCAAGCACCGCTGCAAACGCACAAAACGTTCGCCAACCCATCGCCAAAGTCCCCTCCTTCCTCTTCGCAAAACGCTACGCTTGCCTTCAGATTCGGGTCAACAGCGAAACTGCAACAAGGGCGATCGCAATTCAGCGCATTCTTCGGCTTTCGCTTAAGGAATTGTTCGTGGCTTGGCCCTACCCTCCGCCTCGTCAGGCATCCTGGGAGAAAACAATGGTCCCCGAAATACCGGACAGAGTGATTTGGGCGCTGGCGGTTGTGGCAACATTGGCCGTCATGGCTACGTACGGTCACGCGGGAGTCAATCCGATGGCTGCGCTCGGTCAGCATGTTTCTCGCCAGCTGACTGCTTCGAACACGCCCACGCACATCGGATACTGGTAGATATTCCAAACACCGGCGAGTCACCGCACCGCTCTCGCAATTTCTTCGACGATCCGTTGCCACGCGGCGGATTGCGGATCGATGAGTTCGAAATGCCCCGCGTCTGAACACACGATCTCGTGCGGGCTCTCGTTCACTGCGCGCGCGCTTGCTGCAAAACGCGCATCGAATTCCTTCGGCACAATCTCATCCAGCTCGCCGGACACAAGCGCATAGGGAACGCCGATAGGCAACAGCCGCGCGGGCGAGGTATCGGCGTACACATCGCTGCCTTCGCGTGCCTGCGCGGAGACCAGTCTGTCGATCGTTTTCGGTCCGCCACAGGCGAGCGGTCCATTAGCGCGGTAGTCTTCAAGATCGAGAATGCCCGCCAGGCTGATCACGCCGCGCACGCGCAGTGGATCGCCGCGACGTAGTGAACTCGCTTCCGGCAAATGCAGGCGCGCGGCAGCCCATAGCGCCAGCTGCGCGCCGGCGGAATGCCCCACCAGCACCACGCGCGAAAGATCGAGCGTATGTTCCGGCGCCAGTGCGGGTAGGAGATCGAGCGCGGCCGCGACGTCAAGGAATGTACCTGGGTAGCCACCACCCTCATGTCCCACGCGCCGATAGCCGATATTCCACACCGCGTAGCCGCGGCGCTGCAGATCGACCGCGGCGTAGTCTGTCAGCTCCGGTCCCGGCAATTTGGCGAGCCAGCAGCCCCCGTGGATGAGCACAAGGAGCGGATGCGGCCCAATACCTTCGGGGAGAAACAATGCGCCCTTCTGTTGCGCCGCGTTTCCATAGGCGGCCGTTCGCGTCGGCACCGGGCGAGGCCGTGCCAGCAGCTCTGTGTAGAAAATCGGCGCGGGCGCAGACCTCACGGCGGCCACACCCCGCGCCGGCAGGACTCAAAGTTCCCATTCGAACCTCGAGAAAAGAGAGGGGGGGCACTCTCGCAATTCCCCAGAACACAAGATGTTGCGGTTTGCCGGATACGCGAGCAGTCGAAGTCAAGAATTTGCGCGTTCTGCGCGCGCACGCGCGTGTTGCGTTCGACAGCCGCTATTGCGGGCCTGAGGCAGCCAGCGATTCCCCACTGTACCAGATGTTGCGGTTTGCGGATGCGAGAGCCATTTGAACTCAAGAATTCCGCGAATTTCGCGCGCACATGTTCGTGCCGCCTCGCGCGCGGCGAGCGGTGGTTCATGTTGCGATCGGCAACGGCAGCGCTTTCCATGCGTGCAAGTGTAAGGCCGATTCACGAGTGGGGAACGGATTTATTTTCGCCGTTGATTTCTCATGCCATTTCGCCCTGCCGTGGGGAACGGCGCTAGACTAGACGCATATTCTGCGAGCCACGCTAATCGGGCTTAAGGAAATCGTACCCTGTCCCC
>JAICVV010000027.1 GCA_025935155.1 Alphaproteobacteria bacterium | reverse complement strand
CTGCGGCTTGAGGGTGTTGCGCGACGCTACGCGCAAGGGGAGGACACCCTCGACGTCTTTCACGATCTGCGCCTGACCTTAAGGCCCGGAGAACTCGTTGCGCTGGTCGGCCCGTCGGGCGCAGGAAAATCGTCGCTGCTGCACATGGCCGGACTGCTGGAAGCGCCTTCAGCCGGCGAAATCTATCTCGGCGGTGCGCCAGCTTCGCGCCTGTCCGAATCTGAGCGGACGCGCCTGCGCCGAGAGTCGATCGGCTTTGTTTATCAGGCGCATCATCTGTTGCCGGAATTCAGCGCGCTGGAGAACGTGGTTATTCCACGGCTTATCGCCGGATGCGGAGGTGCGGACGCTGAGCAGGAAGCGAAGCGGCTGCTCACGCAAGTCGGCTTGGCCGAACGCCTGGAGCATCGTCCGGCCCAGCTTTCTGGCGGCGAGCAGCAACGCGTTGCCATAGCCCGTGCGCTCGCCAATCGTCCGCGGCTGCTGTTGGCAGATGAACCGACGGGTAATCTCGATCCGAAAACCGCGCAGGGCGTGTTCGATCTGCTGCTGCATCTGGTGCGATCGGAAGGCGTCGCCGCGCTGGTCGCCACGCACAATCAGGAATTGGCGGCAAAAATGGATCGGGCGCTCGTGCTGCATGAAGGCGCGCTGCTCGAGGAGCAGTTGGCTACCACCAGCCGCGCCACTTGAACCATATGGTGGGCAGGATGGCGGAGAGGGCGATCAGTCCAAGGCCCCACGCATAGCCCAGGTGCCACTGGAGCTCCGGCATGTAGCGGAAATTCATGCCATACATGCTGGCGATGAGCGTTGGCGGAATGCCGACCACCGACACGATTGTCAGCACCTTGAAAATATCGTTCTGTTCGGTGTTGATGAATCCGAGAACGGCATCGAGCAAGAACTGCACCTTATTCGACAAGTGAACTTCGAAATCGTTAAGCGATTGAAGGTCTCGCGCCGCGGTCTGCAATCGCTCCGCGATCTCGCGCTCTATCCAGTCTTTGCCCTTGTCCAGCGCGAAGGGAATTATGCGCTGCAGCCCAAGCAGGCTTTCGCGAATTTGCGAGAGCTTTTCGCCGCTCTCGCCAACGGCTGCAAGCACCTCCCGCAATGCCCGGTTCGCCCGCGCGATGTTGCGCGGCCGCTTGTTGCCGTAATTGCGGAAAACGCGACGAGAGTCATTGTTCAGCTGGAGGCCGATTTCCTCGAGCGCATCCGCACCGAGATCGGTGATGCTCTCGATAAGGGTCGCAAAGACCTCCGAGCTGGTTCTCGAATGCCGATCCGCATTGAACCGCTCGATGGCAGCGCGAAAGCCAAGCAGGCGCGTATAGCGCACGGTGACCAGCAGATCCTTGTTGAAAATGAAGCCGAGGGCAGTGGGCGCATCTTCGCCCTCGTGCGCGATCACGGGCATGTTCAGGTGAATGGTGCCATTCTCGACCGATAAGCGGCTCGAGGACTCGATTTCCTCCAGTTGCGCCCGCGAAGGCACCCGAACCTTGTGTTCGGCCTCAACTTGCTTCACTTCCTCCGGCGTCGGATCGAAAAGGTCTACCCAGACTGGCGCCTTACCGGCAGATGAGGGACAAACGTTCAGCATCGGACGACTCGCGTGGATCAGGCGCCGCATTGTGCGCTTCGCAAGCGACCGTTAGCATTGATTCTTTCCACTCGGGAGCGGGGGCTGCTCTTTCCTTCCCGCGGTCAGCCCAGCCAAGAAGCTAGCCTTCCATTCTGGTGCACGGCGAACGTATAAGGCGGGGCTTGGCTTCTTCGCGCCCGCGTCCGGCTGTAGTGACGGTGGATAGCGACCTCTGGCCCGCCTCCACCTGCTTGAGCGGGTGCAGTTCGTGATGACGCGTGGCGAGGTTACAAGCAGAACGGCCAAATCGTGCCGCGCTGACGGTCATACCAGCGCGCCGTGGCAATGCTTGAATTTGCGGCCTGAGCCGCACGGACAGGGCGCATTGCGCTGGATCTTGCCCCACGTGCTCGGATCGTCGGGTGAAACAGGAGCCTGTTCCATTCGTGAGGTGCGGATCCGCATGGGATCCGGCGGCGCCATTTCGTCCTCACCGGTCAGCGGGTCGATGTGCGAGGCGTACATGGGGCCTGGCGACTGATCGAATTCCGGCGGCGGGGCCTCCACGTTGATCTGCAGGTGCATCAGCTGCCGCACGACGTCGATACGCATTTTAGCAAGCAGTCCTTCGAACAGCTCGAAAGCCTCGCTCTTGTATTCGTTCAGCGGGTCGCGCTGACCGTAACCGCGCAGGCCGACGTACTGGCGCAGATGATCCAGGTTCACGATGTGCTCGCGCCAGTCATGATCCAGGGTCTGCAGCAGAATCGATTTCTCGATGTAGCGCATCAGATCGGGGCCAACGTTGGCAGCGCGCTCGGCTGCCCGCGCGTCCACCCCCTTGATGATGCGCTCGCGAACTTCTTCGTCCGCGATGCCTTCTTCCTTTGTCCACTCGGTGACAGGCAGATCGACGGCAAAGATTTTCAGCACCTCGTCGTGAAGCCCGGCAGCGTCCCATTGCTCGGCATAGGCACGCTCGGGAATGTGGCGGGCAACCAGGTCTTCCACCACCTGCGCGCGGAAATCCCCGATCTGCTCGCTGACATCTTCGGCGCTCATGATCTCGCGCCGCTGGTCGAAGATCACCTTGCGCTGATCGTGCTGAACGTTGTCGAATTTCAGGATATTCTTGCGAATTTCGAAGTTGCGTGCTTCGACCTTCTGCTGCGCCTTTTCGAGCGCCTTGTTTACCCAGGGATGCGCGATGGCTTCGCCTTCCTCGAGGCCCAGCCGCTTCAGAATTGAATCCATGCGCTCGGACCCGAAGATGCGCATCAGATCGTCCTGCAAGCTCAGGAAGAACTTCGATGCGCCGGGGTCGCCCTGACGGCCCGACCGGCCGCGCAGTTGATTGTCGATGCGGCGGCTTTCATGGCGCTCGGTGCCCATGATGTACAGGCCGCCAGCCGCCAGCACCCGCTCTTTATCCGCAGCCACCTCGGCACGAATCTCGTCGGCATGCCTTCCGAACTCGGCTTCGTCGAGCATGCCGCCAAGCTCATTTTTGATCCGCATGTCGGCATTGCCGCCGAGCTGAATGTCGGTGCCGCGGCCCGCCATGTTGGTGGCGATGGTGACAGCGCCTGAAACGCCGGCTTGCGCCACAATGACAGCTTCCTGCTCGTGGTAACGGGCGTTCAGCACGTTGTGCTTGACCTTGTGCTCGCGAAGCAGCCTCGAAAGCTCCTCGGATTTCTCGATGGAGGTTGTGCCGACGAGGACCGGCTGCCCGCGGCTCTTGCACTCTTCCACCAATTTGATGATGGCGGCATATTTCTCATCGACCGTGCGATAGACTTCGTCGTCCTGGTCGTTGCGGATCATTGGACGGTTGGTGGGCACCTCAATGACATCCAGCTTGTAGATGTCCATGAACTCGGCGGCTTCCGTAAGCGCCGTGCCGGTCATGCCTGCGAGTTTCTGATACAGGCGAAAGTAATTCTGGAAGGTAATGGATGCGAGCGTCACGTTTTCGGGCTCCACGCGGACGCCTTCTTTGGCCTCCAGCGCCTGATGAAGACCTTCCGAATAACGTCGGCCTTCCATCATCCGGCCGGTAAACTCATCTATGATGACGACCTTTCCGTCCTTCACGATGTAATCGCGATCGCGCTGGAAAAGCGCATGCGCCTTCAGGCCCTGGTTGACATGATGAACGATGTTGATGTTCTCGATATCGTAGAGGTCGCCTGTTTCCAGCAGGCCTGCCTCGCGCAGCCAGCCGACCATGCGCTCGTTGCCGCTTTCGGTGAACGTCACAGTCTTCTGTTTTTCGTCGAGCTCGTAGTCGTCTTTCTCAAGCTTCGGGATAAGCGCGTCGACATTGCGGTACAGTTCGGTCTGATCTTCCGTCGGACCGGAAATGATGAGCGGTGTACGCGCCTCGTCGATCAGGATGGAATCGACTTCGTCCACGATCGCGAAAAAATGCCCGCGCTGGACCATCGTTGCGATCGAGTACTTCATATTGTCGCGCAGATAGTCGAAGCCGTACTCGTTGTTGGTTCCGTAGGTGACATCGGCGTCGTAGGCCTTCTTGCGCTCTTCATCGGTGAGGCCGTGCACGATGCAGCCGACTGACAGGCCGAGAAATCCGTATATTTGCCCCATCCAGTCGGCATCGCGGCGGGCGAGGTAATCGTTGACCGTCACCACGTGCACGCCCTTGCCGGCGAGTGCGTTGAGATAAACGGGAAGGGTGGCGACCAGCGTCTTGCCTTCGCCTGTTTTCATTTCGGCAATGCGGCCCTCGTGGAGCACCATGCCGCCCACCAGCTGCACGTCGAAATGCCGCTGGCCGAGCGTGCGTTTCGCCGCTTCGCGAACCACCGCGAACGCCTCCGGAAGCAGGTCGTCGAGTGTTTCGCCCTTTGCCAGCCGCTCCTTGAAAATTTGCGTTTGGCCCCGCAGCTCTTCGTCGCTCATCGGCTGGAAGCGAGGCTCGAGGGCGTTGATTTGTTCCACCCGCTTGAACATGGGGCGGAGCTTCCGCTCGTTGACGGAGCCAAAGAAACGCTGCGCAATGTCGGTGAAGCCGAGCATAAGATCCTCTGACGGGGCGGGCCGAGCCGGCACGACCGGCGAACAAGCACAAGCGGCCGGAGAAGCCCCCGGCCGCGCGCCCGCTGAGACATAGGAACCGGCTCCCCCCTTGTCAATTCAGGCCGATTCCGCCCCTAGTACTTCGTTGGCGGCCTTGAGGCGAGGCAATGGCGGGCGCAAAAAAAGCGCGATCTCCACATCGAGCAAATACTGCGGCGCCGCCGCATGGGGCGGCCGCCCTGTCGCCGCTCGCGCCCAAAAAGATCGCACGGCTTCCTGCTGTCGCCGGCATTCGCCTGTCCACCGCTGCCGCCGCAATACGCTATCGCGACCGGACGGACCTTCTCCTCGTGAAGATGGATGCAGGCACTCAAGTTGCAGGTGTCTTTACACGATCAAAAACGGTATCCGCTCCTGTCGATTGGTGCCGAAAATGCGTCGTGTCTGGATCGGCCCGCGCACTGGTGGTTAACAGCGGAAACGCCAACGCGTTTACCGGGAGAGCGGGAGCCGAAGCAGCGAAGGCGGTGGCGGAGTCGGCCGCGCGAGAGGTGGGCTGCTCAAGGAATGAGATTTTTCTCGCCTCGACAGGGGTGATTGGCGAGCCGCTGCCCACGGAAAAAATCACTTCCGCGATGAGATCGCTTGTCCGCTCCGCTACGCCGAACAAATGGCGGGCAGCAGCAGAAGCCATCATGACCACGGATACCTATCCCAAGCTCGCCACAGCCACAGCGCAGATTGGGGGTAGCACCGTTACCATCAACGGGATCGCCAAAGGCTCGGGCATGATCGCGCCCGACATGGCAACGCTACTGGCGTTTGTTTTAACCGATGCAGCGATCCCCGCCGGTGTCCTGCAACAATTGTTATCGGAGGGTGTTGCGCAATCGTTCAACTGCATCACTGTAGATAGCGACACATCCACAAGCGATACCTTGCTTTTCTTTGCGACCGGCAAAGGTCCCAAACATCCGGCGGTAAGGGCGGCAGACGACAAACACCTTGCTGCGTTTCGCAGGGAGTTGAATAGCGTGCTGCTCAATCTTGCCCTTCAAGTTGTTCGGGACGGCGAGGGTGCGCAAAAACTGATCCGGATCGATGTCACGGGCGCGCGGTCTGACGAGTCCGCAAAACGCATCGCCTTGTCGATCGCGAATTCACCTCTGGTCAAAACCGCCGTCGCAGGGGGCGATGCGAATTGGGGCCGTGTAGTAATGGCAGTTGGCAAGGCCGGTGAGCCGGCTGACCGCGACCGGCTCTGCATCTGGTTTGGCAGTCAACTGGTAGCGGAAAACGGGGCGCGCGCCGCGAGTTACGATGAAGCGGCGGCGACCGAAGCCGTATCCGGCCGCGAGGTCGAGGTCAGAGCGGATGTGGGATTGGGGCAAGGCAGCGCTCGCATCTACACTTGCGACCTGACCGTAGGATATCTCCGAATTAACGGCTCCTACCGCTCCTGAGGAGGGATCGAAGGCCCTGGTTACACGGCATCTTCAATCCTCTGCGGCTTTCTTAATCCAGCGTTAGGTACGCAAGGGCATTATTGGAGACAAATGTGGCCAAATTGGTCTTAATTGTGGCGTGTGGGCTGATCGATTCGGACGGGCGCGTGCTGATTGCACAACGGCCGCCGGGGAAAGCGATGGCAGGACTATGGGAATTTCCTGGCGGGAAAGTGGAGCCGCAAGAGTGGCCCGAACAGGCATTGATTCGCGAACTGAAGGAAGAGCTTGGCATCGTGGTGCAAGAGCCTTGTCTCGCGCCTTTCACCTTCGCATCGCACACGTACCCGGATTTCCATCTATTGATGCCGTTGTTTCTGTGCCGGCGTTGGGACGGAACACCTGCTCCGCTGGAGCATACGGCGCTGAAATGGGTGAGGCCAAAGGATCTTTCGTCATATCCAATGCCGCCCGCCGATCGGCCTCTCATCCCCATGCTGCGCGACCTCTTGTAAGGGCGTATCTCTCGGACACGTCCGGCGCGACGGCAATCGAGTACGGCCTTATCGCCGCCCTCATTTCGGTGGCCATCCTGGGAGGCCTTTCGCAACTGACGACGAGCCTGGAAAATACATACACCCTGATCGGAAACGCGGTGACCGGCTCTTAGCTTTTCCCCGAAGTTTCAGGATTTCTGAGCGCATCTGAAAGTCGGGTGCGCGCGGATCCTGGCGCGAGTGGCTTCTGCTGGCTTTCGTGCGGGGCCCATCCCGTCAGGTAAACGATATCGAAGGTCGCCCTTAGCCTTCCGTCGGGTTGCGAATAACGACCCAGGTAATGCGCCAGCACGGCTTCAATCGTTTCCCGGCGCAGGAACCGGCGGCTCCGTTCGGAAAGCGCATTGGTTTCGCCCAGCGCGCGGAGATCGCCTACAAGCGAGCTAAACTCCCGATACGTGGCGACAGTGCGTTCCATATCGGCCACCGGCAACGCAAATCCGGCGCGCTGTAGCAGCCCGCCCAAATCGCGGATATCCGCAAATGGCGAAATATGCGGTGTAATTCCGCCGGCTATTTCGCCTTCACCGATTGCGAAGGCCTCCCGAAGCTCGCGCAGCGTTTCCCCGCCGAAAAGGGCCGCGACAAACAGGCCGTCCGGTTTGAGGACACGGCGAATTTGAACGAGCGTGCCGGGGAGATCGTTCACGGCATGGAGCGACAGGACGCTCGTAACAAGGTCGAACGATGCGGGCGCAAACGGCAGCATTTCTTCATCGGCCGTCACTCTTTCGAAAGCCCGAAAAGGAGAAGTGCAGACCCAATTTTGCGAGGCTACCTGCAATTCCACGAAGCCCTCCTGTCGAGAATTGAGATCGAGTGCCTTATGGAATTCGCGGTTCACAGCAGCGATGCGTTCGGCCAGATGAGCCGCCACGTCGCGAACGAGGAAGTCTGTACCGGAAGCGCGGGCGCGCCGCCGCGCATAGAGATAACGGTCGAAAATATGCGGCGGTCCGTTCATAATCCATCGCGCGGGAAGGCTTTGCTTGTTAGGGTAGCCCCTATGCTTGCCATATTCGAGAGCACCGCGCGAAACGGAATGGCAGGGTTTGCCAGCAGAGTGGGGGGACCGCTCCTCGATTTATTGTATCCGCCGCTCTGCCTTGTCTGCCGCACCGCGATTTCAGAGCCTCGCGCATTGTGCCCGGCTTGTTGGGCGAAGATTAGATTTTTTGAAGACCCGATGTGCGCCTGCTGCGGGTTGCCGTTTGAAATCGATCCCGGTGCCGATTCGCTTTGTGCCTCCTGTCTGGCTGCGCCTCCTGCTTTTGATCTGGCACGTGCAGCAATGGCTTACGACGATGCCAGCAAGGGCGCCGTTCTTGCGCTGAAGCGGTCCGACCGGCTCGAATTCTCTCACCTGTTTGCGCGCTGGCTGAAGCGCGCGGGCCAACCCTTGATAGAGCAAGCGGACCTGATCGTGCCCGTGCCGCTCCACCGATGGCGGCTCTGGGCCCGGCGCTACAACCAATCCGCCTTGCTGGCGCAGCGCCTCGCGGATCTGAGTGGACGGCCGTTCGATCCTTTCGCCCTGGCGCGGACCCGGTCTACGGCAAGCCAGGGCGCCATGCCGTCGGCCAAGGCACGGGCGCGCAACGTGCGGGGTGCTTTCCATGTCCCATCGGCCAAAAGGACGAAAATTTCCAAGCGCTGCGTGCTGCTGGTCGATGATGTGCTGACCACAGGCGCGACCATTCACGCCTGCGCGCTGGCGTTGAAGCGCGCTGGAGCTGAAAAGGTGCTGGTACTGACAATCGCCCGTGTTCCGCGGCCGCTTCCGCGCGTTATATAGTGGGACGGCCTTTGTGTACCGAGTCGATGCCCAGAATCACCATCTACACCACTCCGATCTGTCCCTATTGCGTTCGTGCAAAGGCCCTCCTGAAAAGGAAGGGCGCCGTGTTCGAGGAGGTCGACGTGTTCATGAACGCAGCGGCGCGCCGGGAAATGGAAGAGAAGGCGCGCGGCCGCTATACCGTGCCGCAAGTCTTCATCGGTGAGCGCCACGTTGGCGGCTGCGACGATCTTTATGCCCTGGAACGCGCCGGCGAGCTGGATGCGTTGCTGATGCCATGACGACTTTTCGTGCCGCGTGTGTGCAATTGCGATCCTCCGACGATGTGGAAGAGAACATCCGGACAGCGTCTGAACTGATCCGTGAAGCCGCGGGCACAGGCGCCCAATTCGTTGCCACGCCGGAGAACACGACGCTGATGGCGCCGGATGGCGGCGCAAAATTGGAAAAGAGTTTTCCGGAGGAGCAAGACCCGGCGCTGCCGCGCTTTCGCGCTTTGGCAGAAGAACTCGAAATCTGGTTGCTGATTGGTTCGCTGGCGATAAAGGTGAGCGAAACGAAAACCGCGAACCGTTCCTTTCTCATCGATCCGAAGGGAAAAATCGCGGCGCGCTACGATAAGATTTTTCTGTTCGACGTCGATCTGCCGAGCGGCGAGACCTATCGCGAGTCGAACACCGTGGCCGGCGGGAGCAGGGCAGTCGCCGCCGATCTTGCTTGGGGAAGGCTTGGCCTCTCCGTCTGTTACGACCTGAGGTTTCCGCAGCTCTATCGCAAACTTGCGCAAGGAGGCAGTTCGTTCCTTGCGGTGCCGAGCGCATTTACCGAAACGACAGGAAAATCGCACTGGCACGTTCTATTGCGAGCGCGGGCGATCGAGAACGGTGCATTTGTCATTGCACCGGCCCAAGGTGGAATGCATGCGAACGGCCGTCAAACCTATGGCCACTCACTGATTGTGGGGCCGTGGGGCGATATCCTCGCGGAAGCTGGCACGGAACCGTGCGTGATCACCGCTGACATCGATCCCGCCAGTGTCGGAATTGTGCGCCACCGAGTGCCAAGTGTGCGGCATGATTGCGATTTCGAAGGACCGTAACGCCGCGCTGTCCCCAAGTTCGACGGCAGCCATTCTCCTGTCCGGCGACCGGCATGAGCCAGGCGCGGGATCGCGCTCTAGCAGATGCGGCCCCGCAGTGCTTGCGGAACCTGACGTTTACCACCATGTTCTACATTGACACGATATCATTTGAGTGTATCGCCACGTGATCGTTTATAGCCTCCGCTGCAATGAGGGCCACGCTTTCGAAGGTTGGTTTGCCAGCATGATTGCCTTCGACGAGCAGAAGGCCGAGGGCAAGCTGCTTTGCCCCTTGTGCAATTCGCGTTCTGTCGCGAAGGCGCCGATGGCGCCTGCGTTGTCCACGAAAGTGGGCGACAGCAAGCGCCCCGCACGGATTCCTGTGGAAAGCAAACCCGCTCCAATGCCGGCGCCGAAGGCCGCGGATGAGTTGCACAAGATGCGTCAGTTCATGACCGGTTTGCGCAAATACGTCGAACAAAACGCAGAATATGTCGGCCCGAAGTTTCCGGAAGAGGCGCGCAAGATCCATTACGGCGAGAGCGACCGGCGCCACATCTATGGCGAAGCTTCACTGGAGGAAGCCGCCGATCTGGTGGAAGAGGGCATCGACGTCGCGCCTCTTCCGCCGGACCTGAACGAAACGAACTAAAGTTGGCGTCCGATTAATCGCGACAGTCGACGATTGCCGTCTTATGCAATTCTGTCGCCGGCACGAGTTTGTAGTGTCGTTCTTCGATAACTTTGACCTCATCGCCCTTTAGCCCAAGTTCGAATAGGGAAATAACTCCTTCCTCCATAAACTGGGCCGCGACGGGCCGGCAGCGTACTCCGGGAAAGGTTTGTTCACAGTAGCGGATATCCTGCGCGGTTTGCACGACGCCGATCTGGTCCTTTCCTCCTTTTGCCTGAACCGGGATCGCATAGTGGCACCCGCGCTTGTCGAGGCCGATGTAAAGCTCGTCGATTTCGATTTGCCCAATGCCTTTAACTGTGCTCCGCAGATGACTTTGAAGGCTATAGGTTGCCAGACCCAGGAAGATGTCGATGAGACGATTATATCTGACGATCGCCAGCAGCGCCTGCTCATCGTCCAGTGCGTATAGCTGAATCAGCTCTGGTGTGGCGTCCGGAACGGCGATTTGTACCAGATCGTCCCGCGGGCGGATGCGGGTGATCCTGACAAGCCTGAACCGATACCTCGATTTGCCCGCGCCTTCGATAATCCATTCGAGACCTTTGGGCTGAGTTTCAACGATAGAATCGGGAAAGCTGGTCCGGTAACGAAACGAATATGGAATGTCTCCGATGTTGTCTGGCAAGCGGATCGCAAGCTTCTCCGCGCCATGTTTAATCTCATCCCGGTGAAATTCGAATTCGCGTACGCCCTTTTCCCAATGGGCAAAGAATATTTGCTCGATGAGTGCCTTATACCGGTTCGTCTGGGAACCGCGGCTGCTAGGCATATAATTCTGCCTTCAGCTTCAGGCGTTCGAGCTCGATCTCATGCTGTTTGCGTTTTTTTGCCCCGCTCTTGCGGTCGCGTTTCCCGATCGGTACGGCGATGCCAAAATGCGCGGCAGCTTGGCCCATATCCATCCGCAGCAGACTGGGATCGCCCAGAGGAAGCAGCCCCTTGGGGCTCGTCGGCTTCAATGCCAAGGCGCGCATCAGTTCGCCTGCTACGGCGCGCGCCAGTGGCGGTGGAACGGCGTTTCCGATCTGGCGTGCCCCGTGCCATTTGGTCTCGTGGAATCGAAACCAGTCCGGAAATCCGTGTAGACGCGCCATTTCGCGCACGGTCACGCAGCGAGGATGCACATAATGTATTGGGCGCGGACTTGTGAATGCGCCGCGTGCGGCATCGGTGCCCGCGCGAAGTGTGTTGGAAAGTCCGTCAGGCGGCAATCGATAGAACCTAGATATCGGCTCGACCTCGCCCGGTTTCGTCTCTGCGAATCTCCGCCTGGAGATATCCGTGTGCTCGGTGCGCATGCTGGACGTCAGCACCCGCGGATTCCACAGCCGCCGGTATCCAAAGTGCCAAGCGTCGGCCGTCAGCATTCGCAGTTCCGCAGCGTAATCGCTAGGCTTCGGCCATTTTGAGACGAATACTTCATCCTGCTCAAGCAGGTAGTCGTAGTCCTCGGCATTTGGCAGATCGCCCAAAGCATCCTTGCAAGTGGGCGCGGGCACCAGACCGCCGTTTCCGCTTTTCCCGCGAGGAGACGTCACCGGTTCGGGGTAGCGTGGCGGCGCGAGAGACTTCTTGGCTCCTAAGACAATCAACCGTTCACGATTCTGCGGCACGTTAAACGACGCTGCATTGAGCACTTGAAGAGGAGCGCTTACGGAGTAGCCGACCCGCGCAAAAGCCTCGGTCAGCTCGTTCAGAAAAGCTCTCTGAGGGCCAAGCGTAAGTCCCTTCACGTTCTCGAACACAAAGCTGTCCGCATCGAGCTCTGCAACCAGCCGCACAAATTCCAGAACGAGCCTATTTCGGGCGTCGTCGAGGCAGCGTCGGCCGATCAGAGAGAAGCCCTGGCAAGGCGGGCCGCCAAACACCACCGCGATCCTGCGATTCCCTATCCGTGCAATGCGCCGCAGCTCCGCCGCCGGCAATTTGACCACGGATTGCGCCACCACCGCGCAATTCGGAAAGTTGAATTTGTGCGCTGCGCAGTGGATCGGATCGATTTCGACGGCGGCTGCCACATCGAAACCGGCCTGCTCGAAACCGAGGCTCATTCCGCCGGCGCCCGCAAACAGGTCTATTCCAAGAGGTCGCATGCAGTTCCCACTTTGTTCACGTTCTATTCTAGAGGGCGCCATGAGATCAAGATGGGCCGATTCTATGATTTGAGAAAGGCGAGGAGCCTGGCTCGTAGGCGATCCATATCCTTCGTCTGACACTGCCAGACAATGAGTACGGACCACCCCGCGCGTGCGAGTTGGCCGCGATTTCGGCGGTCGCGCCTGGCATTTGCGAGCACCTTCGGAAGCCAATAATCCGAGCGGGATTTTGGCGGGCGCCCATATCGGCAGCTGTGTCCATGCCAAAAGCACCCGTGGACAAACACGATTTTTCTGCGGGCGACCATCACAATATCGGGCGAGCCCGGCAGATCGCGTCGGTGCAAGGCATATCGGCAACCGAGAGCATGAAGCGATCTTCTGACTACCAGTTCCGGGCCGGTGTCCTTCGTGCCGACCGCCGCCATGATGCGAGATCGTTGTTCAGGTGTGCGCGTATCCATCATGAGGCGCTTATTTCAGAACCACGCCGCG
>JAICVV010000048.1 GCA_025935155.1 Alphaproteobacteria bacterium | reverse complement strand
GCGCGAGCAGGCGGACTTGGCCGAGCAGCTCGAGTTCATGCGTTTGCGCGAACTTCCTCCTGGCTGGGCGAAGGACATCCCGTCGTTCCCGCCCGATGACAAGGGATTGGCCACGCGCGACTCCGGCGGGCAGGTGGAGAACGCCATTGCGGCCAACGTGCCGTGGCTGGCCGGCGGAGCGGCCGATCTCGCCCCTTCGACAAAGACGCTGATCAAGAACAGCGAACCCTTCGAGGCCGATACTGTTGGCCGCAACTTTCATTTCGGCATCCGCGAGCACGCCATGGGCTGCATCGTGAACGGCCTGACAATATCGGACTTGCGCGGCTTTGGCGCCACCTTCCTGATCTTCAGCGACTATATGAAACCGGCGGTGCGCATAGCCGCGCTGTCGCGCATTCCGAGCATCTGGGTCTACACGCATGACTCCATCGGCTTGGGGGAGGACGGCCCCACGCACCAGCCGATCGAACAACTTATGACATTGCGGGCCACCCCCAACATGCTGGTGATCCGCCCTTGCGATGCCAACGAAACTGCGGAAGCCTGGCGTGTGGCGATGGAGCAGCAGACCCGGCCCGTAGCTTTCGCGCTCACGCGGCAGAAGGTGCCGACGCTCGACCGCAAGAAATATAGTCCGGCGGATGGCCTTTGGCGCGGCGCCTACATTCTCTCCGATCCGCCGCAGGACAAGGTGGACGTCATTCTTATCGGCACCGGCAGCGAAGTGCAGCTGTGTTTGCAGGCACAAGGCGCACTGGCGAAGGACAATCTTGGCGCGCGCGTGGTTTCGATGCCGAGCTGGGAGTTGTTCGAGGCTCAGGAGCAATCCTACCGCGATGCGGTTCTGCCGCCGCAGATCACTGCGCGTGTGTCGGTGGAAGCCGGCGCCACCCTCGGTTGGGAACGCTATGTCGGCATGAGCGGCGCTATGATCGGCATGCACAGCTTCGGCGCCTCAGGCCCGGCGGCGGACGTCTACAGGAAATTCGGCATCACCGCCGAGGCTGTGGAAAAAGCGGCGCGGGCACAAATTGCAAAGGCGTGAACGGCATGAATCGCCTGAAAGAACTGGAGCAACTCGGTCAGTCCCTCTGGCTAGACTTTTTGAGCCGCGAATTTCTGGCGAGCGATAAATTCAGGCGCATGATCGCGGAGGATGGCCTGAAGGGCATGACTTCCAACCCATCCATTTTCGAGAAAGCGTTCGCGCACGGCACTGCTTACGACGAGAGTATCCGCGAGCTGGCGGAAAAAGGCTGCGACGTTGGCGCGATATTTCGCAAGCTTGCCATCGCCGATATTCAGCATGCCGCCGATGCCTTCCGCCCCATCTATGACCGGCTGAATGGCGCGGATGGTTTCATCAGCCTGGAAGTTTCGCCGTACATCGCGACGGACACTGGCGCGACAATCGCGGAAGCGAAGTCGCTGTGGACCGAAGTGAACCGCCCGAATCTCATGATCAAAGTGCCGGCCACGTTCGAAGGCCTGCCGGCCATTCGCGATCTGCTCGGCGCGGGGCTGAACATCAACATCACGCTGCTGTTCTCGCGCGACGTGTACCAACAGGTGGCGAATGCCTACCTCGAAGGGCTGGAAATGCGGCCCAAGGACGAAGACCTGAGCCACATTGCGAGCGTCGCCAGCTTTTTCGTCAGCCGCATCGACACCAAGGTGGACAAGGCGATCGACGAAAAACTGAAGAACGGCGCAAACCCATCGCTTGCCGAACTGCATGGCAAGATTGCGGTCGCCAACGCGAAGCTCGCTTACCGGATGTACAAGGAAATCTTCTCCGGACGGCGCTGGGAGGCGCTGGCCAGACGCGGCGCCCGTCCGCAGCGCCTGCTATGGGCCTCCACCAGCACCAAGAACAAGGCCTATTCCGATGTGTTGTATGTGGACACGCTGATTGGTGCCAATACCGTCAACACCATGCCGCAGGAAACCATTGAAGCATTCCTCGATCATGGCCTCCCGGAGGACACCATTGAAAAGGATGTTCCGGAGTCCATTCGGCAGCTGGAGGCGCTGCACGTATCCGGTATTTCGCTCGATGGCATCACCGCGGAACTGGTGGATGAAGGCGTGCAGCTGTTCGCCGATGCCGCCGACAAGTTGTATGGCGCGCTCGCAGACAAGCGGGCGAAAATCCTCAGCGGCAAACTGCTCACCGTCGATTTCCAGTTGGGCAGCGCCGAAGAAGCCGTTGCCGCAGAGCTGAAGAAGCGTTCGGCCAGCGGCGATACGCGCCGGCTGTGGGCCAGGGACAAATCGCTATGGACCGGCAAAGACGAAAACAAATGGCTCGGCTGGCTCGATATTGCCGAACGCGAAGTTGCTGACAGGCAGACCTACGACGCGTTCCAGCGGTGGGTGAGGGAGAGCGGCTTCCGCGACGCCGTGCTGCTCGGGATGGGGGGCTCCAGCCTCGGCGCCGAAGTATTGAGTCAGGTCTTCGGCGCGGGCGCCGGCTGGCCGAAGCTGCATGTGCTGGACTCAACCGATCCGGGACAAATCGGTGCCGTGGAAAAGGACATCGAGATTTCCAGGACACTTTTTATTGTCTCGTCCAAATCCGGCACCACGCTCGAACCCAATATCCTGATGGATTACTTCTGGAAAAAAAGCGGTGCTGAGGCAGGAAAGCAGTTCATTGCCATCACAGATCCCGGCTCCGCGCTGGAAAAGCGTGCAAAAGATCATGGCTTTGCGCGCATCTTCCACGGCGATCCGGAAATCGGCGGCCGCTATTCGGTGCTATCGAAATTCGGCCTTATCCCAGGCGCCGCGACAGGTCTGGATGTCGTGCGTCTCTGCAACGAGGTGCAGAAATTCACCCGTGCATCGGATGCTTTTGTGCCTCCCACCGCAAATCTAGGCATGCATCTCGGCATTGCGCTGGGCGTACTGGCCACGAAATTTCAGCGTGACAAGATCACCATTGTGTCCGTGCCGGAGTTGGCGAGCGTCGGCCTGTGGCTAGAGCAGCTCATCGCGGAGTCCACGGGAAAGCAGGGCAAAGGTCTCATCCCAATCGACAATGAGCCGCTGGGCGATCCGCAGGTTTACGGCAATGACCGGGTATTTCTCCAAATCCGCATGAACGGCGTGGAGGATAATGCAGGGAAGCTCGACGCGCTGGCGAAAGCGGGGCAGCCCGTCGTTTGCGTCCAGATAAATGACAAATACCAGCTGGGGCAGGCGTTCTTCCTGTTCGAAATGGCCATCGCCATGGCTGGCGCGGTCATCGGCATAAATCCATTCGATCAACCGGACGTGGAAGCCGCCAAAGTGAAAGCGCGCGAACTCACCGACGCCTATGAAAAGAATGGTGAGGCTGGTGAAGAACAGCCGGTGTTTTCGCGCAACGGAATCGCGCTCTTCGCGGAGGGTAACGATGCGCTCGGTTTGCGCGGCGCGGGTACGCTGGCGCAAGCCATGAAGGTGCATTTGAGCCGCATTTTGGACGGCGATTATTTCGCGGTGCTCGCATTCCTGCAGCATACCGGCGAACCTGAAGACACGCTTCAGGAGCTTCGGCTACGCGTGCGGGACAGCAAGCGCGTGGCGACTTGCCTGGAATTCGGACCGCGCTATCTGCATTCCACCGGTCAGGCCTATAAAGGCGGCCCGAATTCCGGCGTTTTCGTGGAGATCACCTGCGATCACCCGCACGACCTGAACATTCCTGGCCGCAAAGCCACGTTCGCGCTGGTCGAGAAAGCGCAGGCCTTGGGCGATTTGGCGGTGCTGAACGAGCGCGGCCGCCGCGCGGTACGCGTACACTTGAACGATATGGAAAACGGCCTCGCCTCTCTCCGCAATGCGATTACTGAAGCTCTGCAATAGGAACAGCCATGCAGGTTGGAATTGTTGGACTCGGCCGGATGGGTGGAAATATTGCGCGCCGCTTGATGCAGCACGGCCACCAGGTCGCTGTGTACGACCGCAATCCCAAAGCAGTCGAGGACCTCGCGAAGGACAACGCGGCGCCGGCGCATTCGCTGGACGACCTGGTGAAGCAGCTGAAGACGCCCCGCGCTGTCTGGGTCATGCTACCCGCGGGCGACCCTACGGAATCCACCATCGCTTCGCTCGCGCAGGTAGTGGATAAAGGCGACACAATCATCGATGGCGGCAACACCTTCTTCAAGGACGATATTCGCCGAGCTAAATCCCTGCGGGCGAAAGGGATCCACTACATCGATGTCGGAACCTCTGGCGGCATCTGGGGGCCGGAGCGCGGTTACTGCATGATGATCGGTGGCGACACGGATGTTGTGAATCGCCTCGATCCGATTTTTGCGGCGCTGGCCCCGGGCCTGGGTGAAATCCCGCGTACGCCAAAGCGCGACGGCCGCGACCCGCGTGTGGAGAAGGGGTATCTCCACGCGGGCAGGAATGGCGCCGGCCATTTCGTGAAGATGGTGCACAACGGCATCGAATACGGACTCATGCAGGCCTATGCGGAAGGGTTCGATATTCTCCGCGGCCGCAAGCACGAGAATTTGCCGGAAGACGAACGCTTCGATCTTGACCTCACCGACATCGCAGAAGTGTGGCGGCGCGGTAGCGTGATTTCTTCCTGGTTGCTCGACCTTACCGCCATCGCGCTGGCGCAAAATCCACAACTCGACCAGTTCGAAGGCGTGGTGCAGGATTCGGGAGAAGGCCGCTGGACCGTCAATGCTGCTGTCGAGGAAGCCGTGCCAGCCACGGTAATCACGGCCTCGCTGTACGCTCGCTTCGCGTCGCGCATGGAGCACGATTTCGCCTACCGGCTGCTTTCTGCCATGCGCAATCAGTTCGGCGGCCACGTCGAGACGCCGATCGTGAAAGGAACCGCGGAAGGCGAGCCGCAAGGCCCGCGATGACCGGCGGCAAACGGCAGGGCTGCACCACCTGTTGCGCACTGGTCATTTTTGGCGCGGGCGGCGATCTCACCAAGCGTTTGATAACTCCGGCGCTCTACAACCTTGCCAAGCAGAATCTGCTGCCCGAACGCTTCGCCATCGTCGGCATCGATCATAATGAGCGCACCACAGACGACTGGCGAAGCGGTCTGCACGATTTTCTCGAACAGACAGTTCAGTCCCGCAAAGGCGAATTCGAGGCCAAACAAATCGACGAGAAGGTCTGGGGCGAACTGGCAGGGAAAATGACCTACATCGCCGGTGATTTTCTGGAAGCCCAAACCTATTCGAAGTTGCGCGATTGCCTGAAGCAGATCGACAGCAAGCAGAAGCTGGAAGGCAATGCCGTATTCTATCTTGCCGTCGCGGATCGTTTTTTCGCGCCCATTGTCGATGCGCTGGGACAGGCAGGTTTGGCACGCGATGAAACCGGCTGGCGGCGCGTGGTTATCGAAAAGCCGTTCGGTCACGATCTGCCTTCCGCGATGGCTCTGAACGCGCGGATTCTGAAGGTGCTACGCGAAGATCAGATCTATCGCATAGATCACTTTCTCGGCAAGGAAACGGTGCAGAATATCATGGCGCTGCGCTTCAGCAACGGCCTGTTCGAGCCGATTTGGAACCGCGACCGCATCGATCACGTGCAGATTACAGTCGCGGAATCCATCGGCATCGGCACACGGGGCAAATTCTATGAACAAACCGGCGCCCTGCGCGACATGGTGCCAAATCACCTGTTTCAGCTGGTGGCCATGACGGCAATGGAGCCGCCTTCATCCTTCGGCGCCGATGAAATCCGCACCAAAAAGGCGGAGGTATTCAAGGCCGTGCATCCGCTCACCGTAGATGAGGCCGTGCGCGGTCAATACGGGCCGGGGAAAATCGGCGACCAGAAGGTCCCCGGCTATCGCGAAGAAGATAACGTCGCCACCGACTCGAATGTCGAAACCTATGTCGCGTTGCGCCTGACGATCGACAATTGGCGATGGGCGGGCGTGCCGTTTTATCTGCGCACCGGCAAGCGCCTGCCGGACCGGTGGACGGAGATCGCCATTCACTTCAAGCGTGCGCCGCTGGCGCTGTTTCGCGACACGCCGGTGGATACGTTCGGGCCGGACTGGCTCATTCTGCAAATCCAGCCTGACGAAGGCATCCGCCTGCGCTTCAATGCCAAGCGGCCGGGGCCGGAAATGCACCTTGAAAGCGTCGCGATGGACTTCAAATACTCGGACTGGTTCAAACAACCGCCAGCCGTCGGTTACGAGACGCTGTTGTACGATTGTTTTGCCGGCGACCAGACACTCTTTCAGCGCGCCGATCAGGTGGAAGCATCCTGGGCCGCCGTGCAACCCTTGCTCGAAGCGTGGGACACGACGCCGCCTTCCGGCTTCCCCAATTACCCGGCCGGCAGCGCCGGTCCGGAGTCCGCCAGAGCGCTGTTGACGCGCGATGGCCGGAGCTGGCGGCCCATTCGTTAGCCAGACATGACAGGCGCGAAGCTCGACATTTTGCCCGATCCACAAAGCGTTGCAGCGCGTGCCGCCGAATGGATTGCAGGGCAGATTGCATCGACTTCCGATGTGTTCCGTATTGCGCTTTCCGGCGGCAGCACGCCGCGTCTGCTCTATCGGGCGCTCGCCTCGCCCGAATACCGGGAACGCATCGAATGGCGGCGGGTGGAACTGTTCTGGGGTGACGAGCGCTTCGTCCCGCACAGCGACAAACGGAGCAATTACCGGATGGTACGGGAAACGCTACTCGCGTATGCGCCTGTTCTGATCGATCATGTTCATCCTATTCCTACGGAGGGCAATCCAGAAGATGCCGCACAGCGTTACGACGCGACGCTGAAGAGTGTCTATGGTGCGGATGTCCTTGCCCCTTCACGCGCGCTGTTTGACCTGGTTCTGCTCGGCCTCGGCGAAGATGGGCATACCGCATCGCTTTTCCCGGGCAGTGCAGTCCTGAACGAACGCACACATTGGGTTGCCGCTGTCGAGAACCGCGCTGAGCCGCGCATCACGCTGACCTATCCCGCCATTCGGTCGAGTTCCGCGGTCGCCTTCCTCGTGGTTGGCGAGGAGAAGGCTGAAATCGTGCGCCGCGTCCAGGCTGGCGATCGGTCGCTACCTGCCGCGCGCGTTCGTTCGGAGGGCGAGATCGTGTGGTTTCTCGACAAGGCGGCGGCAAGCCGGCTTCCGCTGCACGACACAGTTTAGCGATGGCGGGAAAAATCGAAGATTACGCGATGATCGGCGATATGCGGACGGCCGCGCTCGTCTGCCGCGACGGGTCGATCGACTGGCTGTGTTTTCCACGCTTCGATTCCAGCGCGTGTTTTGCTTCCCTTCTGGGAACGACTGAGAATGGGCGCTGGCTGATCGCGCCAAAAGCGGAAGCGAAAGTCCACCGCCGCTACCGGCCCGGCACCATGATCCTCGAGACGACCTTCGCGACCAAAACAGGCAAGGCGAAGCTGATCGATTTCATGCCGGTGGAGGAGCCGCATTCCAGCATCGTCCGGCTGGTCATCGGCGTGGAGGGATCGGTGCGCATGCACACCGATCTGGTCATCCGGTTCGATTATGGCATCTCTGTGCCGTGGGTAAACCGTCGCGACGAAACCACCCTTACCGCGACCGCCGGTCCGAGCATGCTGATGATGCGAACGCCCGTGCCGCTGAAAGGCAAAGACTTGCGCACGCAAGGCGAGTTTACTGTGCGCAAAGGCGAAGCGGTTCCGTTTGTGATGACCTATGTGCCGTCCCACATGCCCCTGCCGCTGCCGGTCGATGTGGAAGTGGCCGAAGCCGCAACGGAGAAGTTCTGGAGCGATTGGAGCAGCCGCTCCGCCTTTGACGGCAAATGGCATGAACCGGTGCAGCGTTCCCTGCTCACGCTGAAGGCGCTCAGCTATCGGCCTACCGGCGGCATCGTAGCGGCGGTCACGACATCTTTGCCGGAACAGATCGGCGGCCCGCGCAATTGGGACTACCGCTACTGCTGGCTTCGCGATGCGACATTCACACTGCTTGCGTTCCTCAATGCAGGCTACCTCGAAGAAGCGATGGCCTGGCAGCACTGGCTTGTGCGCTCTATCGCGGGCAGCGCGGACCAAATTCAGACGATGTACGGAGTTGCCGGCGAGCGCAGACTCGACGAATGGGAAATCGATTGGCTTTGCGGCTACGAAAATTCGACTCCGGTGCGCGTTGGCAATGCTGCGGCACTACAGCTGCAGCTCGATATTTACGGTGAGCTGGCCGATACCATGACGCAAGCCACGAAAGGCGGCTTGCCGGCGGTTCCGCGCCGCGCAGAAATTCGCGAAGTTTTTCTGCGGCACCTTGAAAGCGTGTGGCGCAAGCCGGATGAAGGCATCTGGGAAATTCGCGGGGCTCCGCAACACTTCACCTATTCGAAGGTCATGGCCTGGGTGGCGTTCGATCGCGCTGCGCGAAGTCCTCACGTCCCGGCACGGGAGCGAGCCCACTGGAAGAAGCTTGCCGGCAAGATACATACGCATGTCTGTCTGCACGGTGTCGATCCCGAACGAAATTGCTTTGTGCAAAGCTACGGTTCGGATCTCATGGATGCCAGTTTGCTTCTTCTGCCGATTGTCGGGTTTCTTCCTGCGAAAGACGTGCGCATCCGCAATACCATACGGGAAATCGAAAAACGCCTGTGCCTGGATGGTCTGGTGCTACGCTACCAGACCGATAGTGAGGTCGATGGTTTGCCCCCTGGCGAAGGCGCCTTTCTCGCCTGCAGCTTCTGGCTGGTGGACAATTACACCTTGCTAGGCCGTCTGAACGATGCCAAGCGTCTGCTGCAACGCCTGCTCAGGCTGCAAAACGACGTCGGTCTGCTCGCCGAAGAATACGACCCGCGCGCCAAACGAATGCTTGGCAATTTTCCGCAGGCGTTCTCGCACGTTGCACTGGTAAATTCAGCCCTTAATCTGCTGCACGCCACGCAGCCAAAGCCAAAGAAAGCAGCGGTCAAACGCGGTAAGCGGAGGCCCGTTGAGAGATCGCATTGATGCCATCTGTCTTGCAAAATTTGGATATCGAGCCGGCTTTTCCTGCGCTGAACTTCGGTCGCGACGCGCTGTTGCTCGATATCGACGGCACCATCATCGATATCGCCCCCACTCCGGAAGCGGTGGTGGTGCCGGAATCGCTGAAGCTGAGCCTATCGCGGCTGCGCGATGAGATGGGCGGTGCGTTGGCGCTCATCAGCGGCCGCACCCTCGGCGCCATCGATGAATTGTTCACGCCGCTGAAATTTGCTGCCGCGGCGGATCACGGAGCAGAAATCCGGCTGCAGCCTGATGAGGAGGTGAGACACTTTGCTGCGCCACTTACCTCAGCGGAAAAGGCGGCCTTCGCACCAATCGCCAAGCTCGATCCGCGTTTGCGGGTCGAAGATAAGGTTTACACCCTCGCCGTCCATTACCGGCTTGTTCCCGAACTTGGCGAAACCGTGATCGCGCGGATAACGGACGCTGCTGCAAAGCTCCCCGAAAACAAAATTCGTGTTCTTTGCGGCAAAGCGGTCATAGAGGTAAAGCGATGCGGCTTCGACAAGGGCACGGGCGTGCGTGAAATCATGCAACACCAGCCGTTCGCTGGCCGCCGGCCCGTTTTCTTCGGCGATGACCTGACCGACGAGGACGCATTGGCGGTGCTGCCGGAATTTTCCGGCCTGGGCATTTCTGTGGGACGGCTCTTGCGTGGCGCGGCGCGGGAGGTTTCGTCGCCGGCGCAGGTCCGTCTCTGGCTCGCGGAGCTGGCAGCCAGCAAGAGATCCTGATCCAGAGTTCCGCAAAGTTTCTACACATTTGCAAAGTGCGTTCAGGAACTTCGGCAGGAATCCGGCGTTTTTCTATTGCCGGGCGAGGTGTTCGGGCTCCGAACGGTATTCGGGCCCCGAAGAGCGTGCCAGAGTCGGGG
>JAICVV010000346.1 GCA_025935155.1 Alphaproteobacteria bacterium | reverse complement strand
ATGCTGCCCGGCGACATCATGGGTCACGAAACCATGGGGGAAGTGGTGGAAGTGGGTAGCGGCGTGAAGGGCAAGCTGAAGAAGGGCGACCGCATTGTGGTCCCCTTCACCATCTTTTGCGGCGAATGCGAGCAGTGCAAGTGCGGGAATTATTCGGCCTGCGAGCGCAGCAATCGCAAGAAGCATCTGGCGGAAAAAGTATTCGGCCACACGGTCGCGGGACTGTTCGGCTATACGCACCTGACAGGCGGCTATCCCGGCGGACAGGCGGAGTATCTGCGCGTGCCTTTCGCCGATACCACGCATATCAAGGTGCCCGACAGCCTTTCGGACGAGCAGGTGTTGTTCCTCAGCGATATTTTTCCAACCGGCTGGCAGGCAGCGCTCCAATGCAATATCGAGCCGACGGATACGGTGGCCGTCTGGGGCTGCGGCCCCGTCGGCCAGATGGCGATCCGGAGCGCCATCCTGCTCGGCGCAAAGCAGGTGATCGCCATCGATTGCCTGCCGGAACGGCTCGGCATGGCGAAAGCCGGCGGCGCCACCACGATCAATTTCCTGGAAGAGAGCGTGATCGAACGGCTGAACGAACTCACAGGCGGCAAGGGCCCGGAGAAATGCATCGACGCGGTGGGCACGGAATCGCATGTGAGTTTCGCGCAACCGGACACGCTGCTCGATCGCGCCAAACAGATGATGATGATCGAAACCGACCGCCCGCATGTGCTGCGCGAGATGGCCTACGTCTGCCGGCCGGCGGGCGTTCTCTCCGTTCCGGGCGTTTATCTGGGATTGGACGACATGATTCCCATGGGTCACATCATGAACAAGGGCCTCACTATCCGGACCGGGCAGACCAGCGTGAACCGCTGGACGGACGACCTGCTGCGCCGCATCGAGGATGGGCAGATCGATCCGTCGTTCGTCATCACGCACACCGTGGACCTCGAAGACGGGCCGGAGATGTACAATTTGTTCCGCGACAAGCAGGACAGCTGCATCAAGGTCGTGCTCAAGCCGTAAGCTGGAGGAAGCCATGACGTATCTCACAGAAATCACCAGCAAGATTGCGCGCTCCGAAGGCGACCCGAAGGTTGTCAGCACGGGCCCAAGTTCGTTGGGCGCAGCAGATCGTCTCGGCAGGGCGCTGGGCTGGTTCAGCTTTGGCCTTGGCATTGCCGAGTTGCTTGCGGCGCGCCGGATCACCCGCGCGCTCGGCATGGGAGGCAAGGAGGCGCTGGTGCGCGCCTATGGCGCGCGCGAGATCGGCGCCGGTGTTCTGTGCCTCTCCATCGACCAGCAAGCCGGACTGTGGAGCCGCGTGGCGGGCGACGGCGTGGATATCGCCACTTTGCTCACCGGGATGAAGAGCGGCAATCCCAAACGGGACAACGTGATGCTGGCGCTGGCGGTGGTGCTTGGTGTGACCGCACTCGATATTGTCGCCGCGCAGGCGGTCACAAGCCGTCGTCGCCGCAATGGCGCCGAGCCGCGCAGCTACAGCGACCGCAGCGGCTATCCAAAAGGCATCGAGTCTTCCCGAGGCGCGGCCAAGGATTTGAAAATCCCGGCCGACATGCGCCCCGCGCTCGCCTATTCACGGGGAGCGCAGCCCTAGCGTAAGTCGGCGGCAGCCGCCGGGGCGCATCCAGCGATCCCAGATTCACTTCGATTTCCTCGCCGGTGCGGCCGAAAACGGACGAGCGGCAGCGGGGGTAGAAGAACCGCCCGCGTAGTCGCGTGTTTCGCCCCCGATGGTCACCGCGCTTTCGGGGAATATTGCGGAAGCGTGGAACAGCGCGCCGTGATGCTTGCGGCGGTCGAGGCAGTGGAAAAGGCCGACTCGGTATGGCTGCCTTCCGCCACAATCTGCATATTGCCGGCGGCCGCCGGTGAATCGATCCGTGACTCGTCTTCTCCAAAAAATCCAGGCGGCCGTTGAATGACAGCGTCGAAAGCACGACCTTCCGGCGCACACAAATCCGAAAGATGTAATGGCTACAGTTTGGGATCGGAGAGCTCGGGTAAACGCTCGCCCGCTTCGACAAGATGATCCAGCATCATTGCCATATTAAGGTAATCCTGCGCGACGCTTAAGAGCACCGCTCTCGTTGCCGGCTGCCGCATGGACTCGGCGATAATGCGGACTTCTTCCGCCTTGTTGCGGTAGTTTTCGGCGCGAGCGGCGGTGCTTTCCGCGCCGGTTGCGGGCACGTCCATGGAACAATAACGGCCATTCTGGCGAAATCGCTCCGTCCGGCAGCGCAACGGCTACAACAGCTGCAAGAAAAGGGAACGGCGGCAGCACGCCATCCGTCATCTCCAGAGCGTGCCAAACTGGGCATTGCGCCGGTATCGCTTTTTGGTCAAACCCGCGTATATTTGGGCCACGAGGTTGCGGGATCGCCCGCGGTCTTCAAGGGGCGTGGCCGCGAAATGGCGACAACCCGGTCCTCAGATGAATTTGGGAGGATCGGCCATGGAAACTATCAAAAACCCCGTTGAGTATGCGGGCTCCACGGTTGCGCATGCCGCGCACCACGTCGCCTCCGCCTACCGCTCGCTGCAGCATGTGCAGGACACGATCCATTCGCCTGCGCCCGCGGTGCAGCGAATCTCGCTCGCCGAT
>JAICVV010000356.1 GCA_025935155.1 Alphaproteobacteria bacterium | reverse complement strand
CTGTATTGTCCCCGGTTCGCAGCTGGCCGTGTCCGGCTCCCGAAGGAGACGCGCGAAGGGGCGACTCTATTCCCCCGGCTTGTCGCTGATGTCACGAGACTGGCACGTTCGCGGTATGTTAAGCGGCATGTCCTTGTGAAGGAGGTGGTGACGATGAAGATCGGTTTCGGACTGGCGGCAGCCGCGTTCCTGGTGACGGGCGCGATGGCACAAACTGCTGCGCCCGCCGGCATCATGGCCACTCCACCACCGCAGGCGAAAGTGGAAACCTCGCTGGGGACGTTCACCATCCTGCTTGATCGCATCGACGCGCCCAAATCTGTGGCGAACTTTATCGCATATGCCCGCGAAGGCCACTACGACGGCACCATCATCTATCGCGTGGCGCCCGGCTTTGTCATTCAGATGGGCAGCTTCGAGCCGAACGGCGCGTCGCGGCCCGTGCATGCACCCATTCCGCTGGAAACCACCAACGGTCTTAAGAACGTGCGCGGCAGCGTGGCCATGGCGCGGCAGGACGATCCCAATAGCGCGACCGCGGAGTTCTTCGTGAATCTTTCTGATAATCCCGATCTTGACGCCAAGCCGGGGGCGCCGGCCAACACCACCGGCTACACGGTGTTTGGCCGCGTGCGCGATGGCATGGATGTGGTGGACAAGATCGCGGCCGTTCCGCTGGGCGGCAAAGGCCCGTTTCCGCCCGATTCAACTCCAATCACGCCCGTTATCATCAAGAAGGTGACGATTATCGAGTCGCCTGCACCCAGCCCGCCTTCATTCGCAAGATAGTCAGCTCACAGGCACTTCTACCGGATTGAAATTCCCGGACGCGGTATCCAGCACTTCCAGCTGCCCGTCGGCGATACCGAAGCGGGCGCCATAAAGTGAAAGTGTTCCTCCGTTCACGCGCTCGGCCACGAATGGAAATGCCATCAATCGTTCGAGCGAGAGGCGCACCGCATCGCGCTCCATTTCAACATGCCGCGCGGCATCATCGAGAATATGGGCTGTGCGCCCGCGGGACGGCTCCAGCAAATCGATCCAGCTGCTGAGGAAGGGGATGCTTTCGGCAATCTGGTTGTCGAGCGCCGCGGCGACACCCCCGCACTGCGCATGGCCCATTACCAGAATGCCGCGCAACGGCAGCTTGAGCACCGCAAAGGCGAGTGCCGCGCTGGTGCCGTGATGGGTGGTCTCCTCCGGCTCATAGGGCGGCACGGTGGCGGCGATGTTGCGGATGACGAACAGCTCGCCCGGCCGCGCGCTGAAGATCGTAGCGGGATCGGCTCTGGAGTCGCTGCACGCAATGACGAGAAATTCCGGCCGCTGGCCCTTTGCCAATTCGGCAAAGTTGGCGCGCTCCTCCGGCCAACGCTTGCGGCGGAACTCACGATAACCTTGGATGAGACGGTCCATTATGGCTCTCGGTAGAGGACAATAGTTGGGTGGTCTTTGTAAGTCGTTCGCGCGACTTCCGCGAAGCCGAATTTGTGCGCGAGCTTCAGCGACGGTTCGTTTTCATGCCCGACGATGGCGGAGAACCGCACCGGACCGAAATGATTTTCACCCCAGGGAATTGCCGCTGCCAAAGCCTCTGTGGCGTATCCACGGCCATGCACCTGCGATGAGAACGACCATCCCATCTCCGGCACCGGCAATGGCGGATGGATGGCGCGCTTTGCATTGAGGAATCCGAGCTCGCCAACATATCGGCCGCTGGACTTCTCTTCCGCCGCCCAGAAGCCGAAGCCGTTCACCTGCCAGGCGCCGAAGCCCCGCAGGAATTTCGCCCAGCACTCTTCTTCCGTCATCGGCTTCATGCCCATGAGCCGCACGGTGCGCGGGTCGCTCCACAACTCGAAGACGGCAGCAAAATCCTCGCGCCTGAACCCGCGCAAACTGAGCCGTTCGGTTTCGAGTGTGGGGATGATCATGCCGCAATCAGTTTAGCGGCATCGGCCCGAAGAAATACAGGGACCACATCCAGAGACTCACGAGCACCAGCGCGTGCCACCATTTCGCCCGCGTGAACACCAGCGTCAGGCTCAGAAGACACTCGCTGGCGTTTGCGAGAATTGGAGCCGCGTGACCTTGGACGAATTGCAGAGAAGGGCCGGATACCGCAACAGCCACCGTCCAGCTTACCAGATTGAGGGCGTGCAAGGCGGCAGAGAAACCCCAGAACCGCCGCCGGTTGTCGATGTAGTAGCGTGCCAGATCGACATTGCCCTCCGCTGCGTCATCGGGCAGCGAGGCGGCGCACATCAAAAACAGCAACGCGAAGGCCGCCGCGCGCGGGTACCACGTGAAGATCGTGAGATGCGCCAAACCGTGCTGATGGATCCATGTGTACCAGAACTCGTTGATGGTCAGCGTTGCGGCATAGGCGGCCGAGGCCGGCGCCATCCAGGCCCAGCGCACGCGCTTTCCCGCCTCGATGAGCTTGTGCAGGCTGGCGAGAATATTGGCGAGCGCCAGCCCGACAATGATGCCGAGATAGATCGCTTCGTATTCGAAATAGGTCACG
>JAICVV010000429.1 GCA_025935155.1 Alphaproteobacteria bacterium | reverse complement strand
GGCGCTTCAGCAATGCAATCTCCCTTGAACACCCCAGCCTCTAAGGAGGCGGACAGCGTAACAAAAGAAAAGCGCGAATTGGAAGCTTTGGGTTCCCGCGCGGGGGCGCGGCACACTGCCCGAGAGGTTGCACCAGTGTTATCGGGAGCCTTCCATCCCGCTGATCTCATTGCCGTTTCGGGATGTGGAGGCCGCGCTCGACCGCCGGACGCGAGAGGCAACGTTCCAGCCAAACAGCTACCTGCTCCAGCCTGTCGAACTCGACCAGATCGCGCGCTTCGTAAAAGCCGATCAGATTACGGACCCAGCCGAGCGCCGAAATATCGGCTATGGTGTAATCGCCGCCCATGATCCAGTCGCGGCCTTCCAGGCGCCTCTCCAGAACCCCGAGCAGCCGTTTGGTTTCGTCCGCATAGCGCTTGAGGGGGCGCTTGTCCTCGTATTCGCGGCCGGCGAATTTATGGAAGAAGCCGACCTGGCCGAAGATCGGGCCGATATTGGCCATCTGGAAGAACACCCACTGGATGGTTTCGTAGCGCCGCGCGGGATTGTCAGGCAGCAGCTGACCGGTTTTCTCGGCCAAGTAAAGGAGAATCGCCCCGGATTCGAATAGCGGCAGCGGTTTGTCATCGGGGCCGTTGGGATCGAGAATTGCCGGAATTTTGCCGTTCGGATTGAGCGACAGGAATTCAGGCGTCCAGCTCTCGTTGTTGCCGATGTCGATATAATGGGCTTCGTAAGGCAGCCCGGTCTCCTCCAGCATGATCGAGACTTTCACGCCATTTGGCGTGGGAGCGGAATACAATTGCAACTTGCCCGGCTCCTTCGCCGGCCACCGCCGCGTTACCGGAAAGGCGGAGAGATCGCTCATCCTTCACTCACTCAGTGCCATCCTCATTATCCAAAATGAAATGCCGGGTTCGTTCATGCGCTCTCATATCGTGCGCGCGCCGTCCGATTGCAACGCCAGAACCGTGACATGCATGGTGCGGCGGATGCGCATGCCCTGGCGGCGGTAGAGCGCAATCGCCGGAGCGTTATCGGAATAGACGTGCAAAAATGGAATTTCGCCGCGCTCCACGATGTGGTTTCCGATTTCCGCCATCAGCAACTGCGCGTAGCCCCGGCCGCGAAAATCAGGGTGCACGCAGATGCCCGTCATCTCGGTGTAGTTGCCCGGTTTCATGCGTTCGCCGATCATCGCCGCCAAGCGGCCATCGATCTTGATACCGAGAAAAGTGCCGAGCGTGTGGGTGCGCGCGGCGAATGGGCCAGGATTGGTGAGCGCCACCAGTTCCGCCATAGCGGGAACGTCCCGCGATTCCAATCTGACGATCTCTGACTTGCCAGCGGGCGCCTCCGCCGGCGTGCCGATCATCTGCTCGCCGGTTTTTGCCAGCAGCACTTCGAATGCGGCCGGAACGATCGGCGGTTCTGGCGTAAACAGCACCGCCCCTTCGCCGGGCAGCATCAGCTCGCGTAATGCGGCGAAGCTGCCGGGCGACATATCGGCCATGTCCGCAAACGGCGCCACATCCGCCGGATAGCGCCGTGCTCGCGCGTTGGCTTCTGCCAGATGCGCTTGCCGTGTTGTCAGCGCCGCCAAGATGGGATGATCGAGGACGTGCTCAGTCATGGCCGTCAATCACCGTATCATCTGTCATCCTGGGGGCCGCCTATTTCTCATAGAAATAGTAGCAGCCGATCAGCGTGTGCCGAGAACCGGGTTTGTCCTCGGACATCAGCGTTACGGTCCGTTGCGGCGCGATTTCCAGCTCGCAATTCCGCATCCCCTCGCCGGATTCGCATTTCTGCAACGCCTTGCCGAGCTGTG
>JAICVV010000289.1 GCA_025935155.1 Alphaproteobacteria bacterium | reverse complement strand
TCAGCGGCGGGCGGCCGGGCATTGTAGGCCGAAGCCATCGCTGCGCCATAGGCCCCGGCCATTTTGATCGCCACAAAATCACCGGCGTGGAGTCGCGGCAAGCTGTACGTTCCGAATAGATCCGAGGTTTCACAGATCGGGCCTACGACATCATAAGTTTCATCATCCGCTTCATTGCCGGACCTCCCGCACACGATTGCGTGATGGGCGTCATACAGCGCAGGCCGAAGGAGGTCGTTCATCCCGGCATCGATTACTGCGAATCGCTTCCTCTCGCCTTCTTTGACGTAAATGACCCGCGAAACGAGAATGCCGGCACTGGCAGCGATCAGCCGTCCGGGTTCCAAAATAAGTGAAACGGCAAGCTCGTCTGCAAGGCGGCGAACGGCTTCGGCATAGCGTGCAAAATCGGGCGCGCTGTTGTCATCATAATCGGCGCCAAGGCCGCCTCCGAGGTCGGCCCGCGCAATCTCGTGGCGATCGCCGCGCAGAATTGCGGTCAGCTCCGCAATCCGCGCGAATGCCCGTTCGAACGGTTCGATTTCAGTAATTTGGCTGCCGATGTGCATATCGACACCGGCAATTTTAATGCCCGGCAGCCCCGCCGCCCGTGCATAAACCTGACGGGATCGTGTCCACGGAATGCCAAACTTCGTCTCGGCCGTTCCGGTGGAAATTTTGACATGCGTCCGCGGATCGATGTTGGGATTTACCCGAATAGCGATTGGCGCAACTGCGCCCATCCTCGCCGCGATCTGGCTTAGGGCTTCCAGTTCCGGTTCGCTCTCGACGTTGAACAGAGAAATGCCGGCGCGTAAGCCAAGCTCCAGTTCGGCGTCCGTTTTCCCAACCCCTGAAAAGACAATTCGATTCGCGGGAATCCCCGCAGCGAGCGCCTTCTTCATCTCGCCGCCCGAAACGACGTCGGCGCCACAGCCCAATTTTGCCAGCGTTTTCAGCACGGCCAGATTGCCGTTCGCCTTCACCGAATACGCAATCAGCGTGTCCGCTGGAAACGCTCGCGCAAATCGGCGGTAATTCTCTTCCAGCGCACGCGTTGAATAACAGTAGAATGGCGTCCCCGCTGCTTCGGCGACGGCGGCAACATCCACATCTTCCGCGTGAAGGCGGCCGTTCCGGAACACAAAAGGATTCATCGGCCGATCGGCTGCGGGGGACGGGAGGGGTCTTTCTGGTTTTTCGGCGTAGCTTTGCCGTTTGGCATGAGGAGATCGCTCTTGATGCCGCAGGCAGGCACTGCGAGCGCGAGCGCAAATACCAGAAACAAGCGCCAAACCATTGCTATCTCCCGTCAAGCGGGATGTGCGCCCCACGCCGTGATTTGTCAATTTGAGAGAGCGCCGTTATCTCCTTTGAGCCATGAACCGGTCGCAGACTCTTCCAACACACATCCTTAGCCTCATTGCAATGGCTTTGATTGCCGGTTGCAGCCCGCACGGCGCCAGCCAAACGCGAGGAGCGTCCGATTCTCTGGCCAAGCTGAAATCGGAAAATCCCAGGCCGGTTCCAGGTGTAACGTTTACGGACACCAGCGGGCATATGCATAATCTGAGGGAATTTCGCGGGCACTACGTGCTTCTGAATCTGTGGGCCACATGGTGCGCCCCATGTGTGCGCGAGTTGCCCTCGCTGTCGCGCCTTCAGGAAAAAGCCGGAACGAAAACGGTGGAAGTTGTCCCGGTGAATGTCGGACGCGGAACGGCAACGGAAACGGCTGCTTTTCTGAAAAGGCATCACGCAAACTTGCCGGTTTATCTGGATTCAAAAAGCGCCTTCCTGCGCGCCTTCGGCGCCTTCGGCTTGCCGTTGACGGTGTTGATCGATCCGGCAGGCCGCGAGGTCGCTCGCGCCAGCGGCGCTGTTGTCTGGGACGCGAAGGACTCGATTTCGTATTTCAGAGCGTTGAAGAAGGCTGCTTGATCAGCGCGTGGGAACGGGTGTTTCGCCGCGATAATCGTAGAAGCCGCGACCGGTCTTCTGGCCCAGCCAGCCAGCTTCCACATACTTCACCAGCAGCGGGCATGGCCGGTATTTGGAATCGGCCAAGCCTTCGTAGAGCACCTGCATCACGGACAGGCAGGTATCCAGTCCGATAAAGTCGGCAAGCTGCAGCGGACCCATCGGGTGATTGGCGCCGAGCCGCATCGCGGTATCGATGGCGTCCACGCTCCCCACGCCTTCGTACAGCGTGTACACCGCTTCGTTAATCATCGGCAGCAGGATGCGATTGACGATGAAAGCAGGGAAATCCTCGGCGTAAGCGGCGGTTTTGCCAACCTTGCGCACGATATCGAGGGCCGCCTGGAAGGTGGTGTCGTCGGTGGCGATGCCGCGGATCACTTCCACCAGCTGCATCATTGGCACGGGATTCATGAAATGAATTCCGATGAAATGCTCAGGGCGATCGGTGACGGAGGCGAGGCGGGTGATGGAGATGGACGACGTGTTGGTAGCGAGGAGTGTGTGGGAATCGAGGCGCGGACAAAGGTCCTGAAAAATTTTGCGTTTGACGGCTTCATCTTCGGTTGCCGCTTCGATGACGAGATCGCGGCCTCTCATGTCATCGAGATGACCTTGCGATATATGGATGCGTCTCAGTGCCGGATCGATGGCCTCCTCGCGAATGAGGCCTCGCGCCGCCTGCCGGTGCATGTTGCGCGCAATCGTTTTTGTCGCGCGCTCCAGGGCCTCCCCGTTGACGTCTTCCAGCATGACATCCACGCCTGCAAGCGACAGGACATGGGCGATGCCGGTTCCCATCTGACCCGCGCCGATAACCCCAACACGTTCGATATTCATGGATTTGCCTCGATAAATCCGCTCAATAGCCGAGCTTGGTCAGTTCCGCTTCCATCTCCGGAATCGCCTTGAACAGGTCGGCGACAACACCGTAGTCGGCAATCTGGAAAATGGGCGCATCTTCGTCCTTGTTGATGGCAGCGATGATTTTGGAATCCTTCATGCCGGCCAGGTGCTGGATAGCGCCGGAAATCCCCACCGCGATGTAAAGTTCTGGCGCGACCACCTTGCCGGTTTGTCCCACCTGATAATCGTTCGGCACGAAGCCCGCATCGACCGCGGCACGCGAAGCCCCTACCGCGGCGTGCAGCTTGTCGGCGATCTGCTCCAGCAGATGAAAATTCTCGCCGGACTGCATGCCGCGGCCGCCGGAGATTATGATCTTCGCTGAGGTGAGTTCCGGGCGCTCCGACTTCGAAAGCTCCTCACCTATGAATTGCGAAATGCCCGGATCCGCCGGCGCGCTCACCTTTTCGATTTGCGCATTGCCATTCGTCTCCGCGGCTTTGAAGGCCGTGGTGCGGACGGTGATGACCTTCTTGCCTTCCGGCGCCTGCACGGTCGCGATGGCGTTACCAGCGTAGATCGGCCGCTCGAAAGTGTTTGGGGTCACAACCTTGGTTATTTCAGAGACCTGC
>JAICVV010000082.1 GCA_025935155.1 Alphaproteobacteria bacterium | reverse complement strand
GGGTGGCCCATTCTCGGTAACGAGAACACCGTCTCGAATTTCAGCCGCGAGAACCTGCAGACCTATATGGGCGCGAACTATCGCGCCTCCAGTATGGTGTTCGTCGCCTCCGGCGCGGTCGAGCACCCGTGCGTGGCCGAGTTGGTGTCCGATCATTTTGGGAGCCTCCCGTCCGGCACTGCCGAGTCGCCCCAGAGGGCCCGCTATGCAGGTGGTGACGTCCGCGTGGCGGAGGACCTTGAACAGGTCCATGTCACGTATGCGTTTCCGGGTGTATCCAGCACCGATCCTGACTTCTATGTCTCTCAGGTGTATGCGGCGGCGCTCGGTGGCGGAATGTCCTCGCGGCTGTTTCAGGAAGCCCGGGAAAAGCGCGGCCTCTGTTATTCGATCTATGCCTTCGCGCAGGCTTTCAGCGATGGCGGCATGCTGGGTATCTATGTGGGCACGGGCGAAGGAGAAGCCGCGGAAATCTCCGCCGTGGTCGCCGGCGAAATGGCAGGGCTGGCCGAAACAGCCACGGATCAGGAAATCGTCCGCGCCAAGGCGCAGATGAAATCGGGCCTGCTGATGGGACTGGAGCGGCCCGCGACGCGTGCCGAGCAGATTGCTGGTCAGCTATTCACCTTCGGCCGTGTCGTTCCGGTGGAGGAGCTGGCAGCGAAACTGGAAGCGGTGGATACGAATGCCGTGCGCCGCTTCGGAGAGCGCATGATGAACGCGATACGGCCTTCGATCGCTGCCGTGGGACCTCACAACAAGCTTGAATCTTACGACAGTTTCGCCAAGCGGTTCGGAGCGGGAGCGGCCCGCCACGCTGCGGAATGAAGGCTGGGCCTATGGCCTTCATGCGGGGACTCACATTCCCCGGAGGCCAGCAGCCTGTCATTTGCGGACAACGCGTCTATTTGCGCTACCCGCTGATGGCGGATTATCTGCAGTGGTCGAAGCTGCGTGGCGAAAGCCGGGCGTTTCTTTCCCCATGGGAGCCGCAATGGGCGCGCGACGAGCTCACCAAAGGCGCCTTTCGCCGCCGCCTCAAACGCTATGCGTCTGAAACTCGCAGCGATACGGCGTATGCCTTTTTCGTGTTTCGTCGCGACGACAATACGTTGCTCGGCGGCTGCACCCTTTCAAATGTTCGCCGTGGCGTCACCCAATGCTGCGCGCTGGGCTACTGGATCGGCGAGCGCTTCTCGCGGAGGGGCTACATGCAGGATGCGATTCATGCGCTGCTGCCCTTCATCTTCCATACTTTGGGGCTGCATCGGATCGAAGCTGCCTGTCTGCCGGCGAACGACCCCTCGAAAAGCCTTTTGATAAAGACCGGTTTCAAGCAGGAAGGACTTGCCCGCCGCTATCTTCAGATTAACGGCGACTGGCAGGACCACGTGCTTTTCGCCCTGCTGGCCGATGAAGTGCCCGGTTGACCGTGTGGCGCGTTTCCGCCTTCATCGTGAGCACCGTGCAGAATCTCTTTCAACGAATGGCCGTCCTGGCTCTGGCGATCATGGCGGTCATGCTGGCCGCCGCCGCGCCGTTCCTTCCGCCCCCCGCGGCAAAGGATCAGATCAGCATCGATTTCTCCGGGCCCGTGGCGGCCATCGATCTCAAAGACCTGCTGACGCCCTATAGCGCGCCGGCCGGAAAAGAGACCGATGGCTCGCGGTGGTATCTGGTCTCCGCCACCAACGGATCGGTGCGGCCGGTCACGCGCGTGCTGATGGCAGCCGATCCCCCCAATGCTGCGCTGCACATCTTTCCGCGCAAGGCGCGGCCGCAAATTCTTCAGGTTGCGAGTTCCGATTCCGGCGTGACGGTGGAACGGCTTCGCGCGATCGGGCGGCACAGCTTTCTCGTCAGCATTCCGCCGGCCACCAGCGTCTCTCTCGCGATCCGCGTCGCTTACGGAGACGAGAAGCCTTCCGTAATGGCATGGAACGAGCCCGCGCTGGTTGCTCATAATCGCCAGGTCGCAATCTTTCTTGCGGCCGTTGCCGGACTGATTGCGGCGGCCGCGGCGATCATGGCGGGCGTGGCGATCATTACGGCGCATCCGGCGCCGGGATGGGCCTCCGCCGTGCTCGCGTTTGATCTGCTGATCTGCCTGTACGGCGCTGAAGTGCTCGACGCCGGTTGGACGACATCGGTCGGTGGCCCATACGGCACGGGCGCCATGCTGGCCGGTCTGGCTTTCGCGTCGGCGCTCAAGCTCACCGATTTTGTGGCGCCGCTTACAGATATTTGGCCGTCCGCGGCGCGTTGGCGGCAGTGGCTGCTGTATGTCGTCGTGGCGATTTCGCTCGCGGCGTTTCTCGGTGTTCCGGGCGCGACGATCGCAATCGATAGCATCGTTGTTGGCGGCACCGCGATCATTGCCGCTTATCTCGTTCAGCGCGGACTTTCGGGCTCGAGGGCTGCGCGCGTGGTCGCGCCAAGCGCCGTTGTGTTTGCGCTGGTTGCTGCCGCAACGGCCGCGGCCGCACTGGGCGCCTTTCAGCAGAATCCGATGGCTGCCGGCATTATCGGCGGATTCACTGCAGCCGCCGCGGTTCTTTTGGCGCTCGCCATCGCAGCGGGGGAGGGGATCGCCATTCTGCCGCTGACGCGTGAGCAAACTGCGGAAGCGCCGGTAGCGCCTGCTCGCCGTGACACCACAGTCGCGCAGGCGATCGGCGCAGCGTTGCAAGGTGTGTTCGATCTGGACCTCGCCACGAGCCGGCTCAGACTTTCGCGTGAAGCCACGTGGATGCTGGGCATAAATGGCGCAAAGGCCATGCCCCACGATGAGTGGATCGAACGGGTGCATCCGGACGACCGCGATGTCTACGTGCAGGCGTTAAGAGAATATCGCGGGCAACCAGGCCTTGCCTTCCGCCTGGAGTTTCGCGCGCAAAGCGAAGGCAAACGATATCCATGGTTCGAGCTGCGGGCGACCATGCTGGGAAAGAGCGGCAGCGGCCACCGCTGCCTCGGGCTGCTTGCGGACATTACGGCGCGCAAGGAAGCGGAGCTTGCGCAACCTGTCCGGACGACGCGGGATTCGCTCACCGGGCTTGGCAATCGTATCGCACTGGTTGAGGAGCTTGAGAACCGGGGCGGCGAATGGGGCGGCTTGGCTTTTGCCATCCTCGATATCGACCGCTTCAAATCCATTCATGCAAGCCTTGGCGACACCGGTGGCGATCAGCTGCTTGCCGCGCTGGCGATCCGTGTGGAGAAGAAATTTTCGGCTGAGACGCAGGCTTTCCGCATCGGAGGTGACAGTTTTGCGCTGGTTGTTCCCAATGCGGCGGACTACGGCGCGCGTCTCGGCGCTGAGCTGATCGATGTTTGCACCGCGCCGTTCTCTGTCGGTGGACGCAATGTGTTTGCCTCCGCCAGCGTTGGAGTCGCGCTGGGGCGGGACACGGAAGACCCGCTCGATCTTATCCGTGCCGCGGAAGTGGCGCTTGCACAGGCCAAACAGCAGGGTGGCGGAAGCTGGAAAGTTTTCACGCGGGAGATGGAGGAATCCGTCAGCGGCGACGCGGTGGCGTTGGAAACGGATCTGCGCCGCGGTCTGAATCGAAATGAGTTCGCCGTGTATTACCAGCCGATTGTCCGGCTGGCTGATCGTTCCATCGCCGGTTTCGAAGCGCTGCTCCGCTGGCATCACCCGGAAAAGGGCCTGGTCTCGCCGGCCGAGTTCATCGCGCATTCGGAAGAAACCGGGATCATCGTTGCGCTGGGGCGCTTTGCGCTGGAACGCACTGCCAGCGATCTCGCGGGCTGGCAACGCTACTTTCCGGTCGAGCCGCCGCTTTTTGCCAGCGTCAATGTTTCGAAGCGACAGTTGCGAGATCGGAACTTCTCCTCTTCGGTCGAGAAGCTGCTCGCAGCGGGCGATTTCCGCGATCGCACATTCAAGCTCGAAATCACCGAGAGTGCGATTGAATCGAATCAGAATGTACGGCGCAATCTCCAACGGCTGCGCGACCTTGGCGCCGGCCTGGCAATCGACGATTTCGGCACCGGTGTTTCCACCCTCAGCCAATTGAAAGATTTGCCGTTCGACACGGTCAAGATTGACCGGAGTTTCCTCGCGCGGCACGGCGGCGATCGGGATGCAGGCTCGGCCGCGGTCATCGGTTCCATTATTGCGCTTGCGCACGAGCTAAATCGTACGGTCATTGCGGAAGGCGTAGAAACCGAAGCCGATGCAACATGGCTGAAGCAGCTGGAATGCGAATTTGCGCAAGGCTTCTATTTCAGCCCGCCGCTCTCAGCGGAAGACGCATTGAGGTTTATCGCGAACCATTTTCGCGCGGGCGCCTCGACAAAATTGGCGCCGGATCGATCTGGCGACAGCGGTACCGAAGAAGCATCAAGCGCGTCCGGCGTGAGCTGACAAAGCGGACAGATCGATCCCCAGCTTGCGTAGGGCGACCGACCATTTCGAATCCATATCCTCGCTGAAAATCAGCGAACTGTCTGGATCGCAATGCACCCACCCGTTCGCCTGGATTTCCGACTCGATCTGCCCCGGCCCCCAACCCGCGTAACCCAATGCGAACAATGACTGGTGCGGCCCGTTCCCTTCGGCGATGACACGCAGGATGTCGAGCGTGGCGGTAAGCGATACGCCCGCAGAAATCGGAAGCGTTGAATCGGCGCCTTCGTACTCACCGCTGTGCAGCACGAAGCCACGGTTTGTTTCGACAGGGCCGCCGAAGAGAATGGCCGAATTGGGCGTGCGCTCGGAAACCGGCAGCTCCAGGCGCCGGATCAGCTCCTGAAAATTCAGTCCTTCAATCGGCTTGTTGACGATCAGACCCATGGCACCAGTGTTTGAGTGGGCGCACATATAGATGAGGCTGCGCTCGAAGCGCGGATCGCTCATGCCCGGAAGCGCAATCAGCAGCTTGCCTTCCAAGAAGTTTTCGCCACCGATAGTCTGCGGTTTCTCGCTCGCCATCCCGCCAGACTATCACGCCGCTGCAGGGCCGCCATCCCGTGCGGCATGATGCGTCACCCAGGGGTTCCGGCCCGCTGCGGCTTGCGCTAGAAGCGCGGCCACGCACAGCCCAGGAGAGGAATTATGACAATCAAGGTAGGAGACAAGGTTCCGTCCGGAACATTGATGGAAATGAAAAACGGCACGCCGCAGCCTGTGACTACGGACGAACTGTTCAGCGGCAAAAAGGTGGTGCTGTTTGCGCTTCCAGGTGCCTTCACGCCGACATGCTCGGCGAAACATTTGCCCGGTTTCATCCAGCATTCGGATGAGATCAGGCACAAAGGCGTGGATACCATTGCCTGTCTTTCTGTAAACGATGCTTTCGTGATGGGCGCCTGGGGCGATCAGCAAAAGGCCGGGGACAAGGTGGTTATGCTGGCGGACGGCAATGGCGATTTCACCCGCGCGCTCGGCCTCGAAATGGACGCGACACGTTTTGGTATGGGAAAGCGCAGCCAGCGTTTCTCGATGGTGGTGGACGATGGCGTGGTGACGCAGCTGAATGTGGAAGAGCCCGGCGCTTTTTCTGTCTCCAGCGCCGAGCATGTTATGGGTCAGCTCTGACGGAATTTCTGGATGGCCGCGCGGGCGAGTGCGTCCGCGCGGTCGTTTTCCGTGTGGCCGGAGTGCCCCTCGACCCAGCGCCATTGAACGGTATGTGAGGACGCCGCGGCATCCAGCTCTCGCCACAGGTCGTCATTCTTTACCGGCTTTTTGTCCGCTGTCTTCCAGCCATTTGCCTTCCAGCGCGGAAGCCACAGCCGCGCACCGTCCATCAGATAACGAGAGTCGGTGTGAAGAGTAACGGCGGAAGGCCGGTTTAGCGTCTGCAGCGCGCGGATGGCCGCGGTGACTTCCATCCGGTTGTTGGTGGTTGCAGATTCCCCACCGGAGATTTCTTTTTCGCGGAGCCCTGAGCGAAGAATGGCTCCCCAGCCACCGGGCCCAGGATTCCCCGAGCAGGCGCCATCCGTGAAAATTTCGACAGATGGTTTCTTCAACGGCTGCAAATCCCGCTGTCTTGCGAGTGGCGTCCAGCGCTGCGAAGCTGCCTTTTCATCGAAGAATGCCTTGGGTACATTGCGGCGCAACCGCCTTGGAGTCGTCTTGCGCGCTCCGATTGTCAAGCACGGGCTTCAGATCTGAACATGCAGAACAGGATAATCAGGGCCACCATTATGGCTGCGTGCGTGGCGCTTTGCGCCTGCTCCGAAGACAAGATCGACAAATGCCCCTCAGTCTCGACGCTGGTCGATACAGCGACATTACCGGTCTTTCAGGCGGGTGGTTCCGCGATCGCGTATTCCGTGCACATCGCGCGCGCGACGCGCGATTGCGATATCCACAAATTCGACAAGCAGGTGGAATCGAGCGTCAATATCGATTTCCGCGCCGTGCGCGCGCAGGCCGGCCAGGCGGCAACCTACACGATTCCCTATTACGTCGCGGTCAGCACCGAAGGGCGGGTTCTGACGAAGCACGTCTATTCCCTCCAGTTCACCTTCGAAGCGGGGCAGGCCACCGCCGAATTCTCCCAGTCGCTGGATTCGATCGCGATCACCTTGGGCCAGGACAAGAAACCAACGGAGTACGGCATCCTCGTCGGTTTTCAGCTGACAAAGGCACAGCTGGAATACAACCGGCGGGCAGGGCGCTACCCGCCGTGATCCCGCTCCTGGAAGAGTTGTCCGCAATTGCGGGGGCGGCGTTTGCAGCCGAAGGCTTTCCGGCCGAACTGGGACGAATGCAGCCGTCGGACCGCCCCGATCTCGCGCAGTTCCAGTGCAATGGTGCGCTGGCAGCGGCGAAGCAAGCCAGAACCAATCCGCGAGGGGTGGCAGAAAAGATCGCAGCGCATCTGAAGACGAATTCGATTTTTTCCAAGGTCGAAATTGCGGGTCCAGGCTTCATCAATCTGGATATCAGCGATGACGTTCTGGCCGGCCGCATGCGGACCTTTGCGGCGGATGCGCGATTGGGCGCGCCCGAAGGCGGAAAAGACAAAACTGCGGTGCTGGATTTCGGCGGCCCCAATGTTGCGAAACCCATGCATGTCGGCCATCTGCGCTCTGCCATCATCGGCGATTCGTTGCAGCGGCTGTTTCGCGCCAACGCATGGAACGTGGTCAGCGATGTGCATCTGGGCGACTGGGGGCTGCAGATGGGACAACTGATATCGGAAATAGAACACCGCAGCATTGCGCCCATCTACTTCGATCCGAATTACGCCGGCCCATATCCGGCGGAATCTCCGGTCACGATGGACAATCTGGAGGAGCTCTATCCGGCGGCGTCGGCTGCCTGCAAAGCCGATCCGAAACGGCTGGAGGAAGCGCGGGCAGCAACAGCAGAATTGCAAGCGGGCAGAGCCGGTTATCGGGCGTTGTGGCAGCATTTTGTAAACGTCTCGGAAGAGGGCCTGAACCGCGAATACGGCAGTCTCGGCATCCACTTCGATCTCTGGAAGGGCGAGGCCAGTGTCGAGCCGCTGATCGGCCCAATGATCGAAGACATGAAGGCGCGAGGTCTCGCCGTCGAAAGCGAAGGCGCGCTGGTCGTTCCTGTCGCCGAACCCACCGACAAGAAGGAACTGCCTCCGCTCATTCTGGTGAAATCGGACGGTGCCGTGCTCTATGGCACCACCGACCTCGCCACCATCGTCGACCGGGTGAAGTCACAGGATCCCGATTTGATTCTCTACATCGTGGATCAACGGCAGCATGGCCATTTCGAGCAGGTGTTCCGCGCCGCGCGCAAAGCCGGATACACGGGCAACCGCACGCAGCTCGAACATGCCGGATTCGGCACCATGAACGGCCCTGACGGCAAGCCGTTCAAGACGCGCGCCGGCGGCGTGATGAAGCTTTACGACCTCATCGCCATGGCAACCAGCGAGGCCGAAAAGCGGCTGACCGAAGCG
>JAICVV010000266.1 GCA_025935155.1 Alphaproteobacteria bacterium | reverse complement strand
GATGCACGATCTGCTGGGCGATGAGGTCGATGTCATCTGCATCAAGGGCTCCGGCTGGGATATGGGGAACATCGAACCGGCTGGACTGCCGGCGGTGCGGCTTCAGCCCCTGCGCCGGCTGCGCGCACTCGAAAAGCTCTCGGACGAAGACATGGTGAACTTCCAGCGGGTGAACCTGCTGGATTCCTCGGCACCGAATCCCAGCGTGGAAACCCTGCTGCACGCGTTTCTGCCGCACAAATTTATCGATCACACGCATTCGACGGCGCTGCTTGCGCTCACCGATCAGCCGGATGGCGAGGCGCTGGCGCGCGATGTGTTCGGCAAGCGCGTGGCGTACGTGCCGTACACCATTCCGGGTTTCGCATTGGCCAAGAGCGTGGCGGACGTGTTCGACCGTGATCCGGAGGTGGAGGGCGCCATCCTGCTGAAGCACGGCATTTTCTCCTTCGCGGACGACGCGCGTACCTCCTACGAGCGGATGATCGAATTCGTGACGCTGGCAGAAGAGCGCTTAAGCCGGGGCCGCAAGAGTTTCGTTCAAGCACGTCTGCCGGCGAAGCTCGCGGATGTGGCCGAGATCGCGCCGATCCTGCGCGGCGCCTGCGCGATCTCGCGCGACGAGCAAGCCGGAACGGTGAAACGGCAAATCCTGAATTTCCGCAGCAGCCCCGCGATTCTGGATTACCTGAACGGGGCCGAGCTCAAGCGCTATTCGCAACAGGGCGTGGTGACGCCGGATCACACCATTCGGACCAAGAACTGGCCGCTGATCGTGCCCGCGCCGGAAGCCGGCAAGCTCGACGCGTGGAAAGGCGAAGTAGAAAGGGCTGTTGCGGATTTCGTGGCGCGCTATCACGCGTATTTCGCGCGCAACAACGAACACGCCGAACCGAAAAAGAAAGAACTCGATCCGCTGCCGCGCGTCATCCTTGTGCCGGGTGTGGGGCTGTTTGGCCTTGGCGCTTCGGCAAAGGATGCTGCGATTGCTGCCGACATCGCCGAGAACACCGTTGAGGTGATTACCGACGCAGAAGCGATCGGCCGCTACGAGCCGATCCCGGAAGCCGATCAGTTCGACGTGGAATACTGGTCGCTCGAACAGGCCAAGCTCGGCAAATCGGCCGAGAAGGTGTTGGCGCGGCAGGTGTGCGTCGTGACCGGCGGCGGCTCGGGCATCGGCGCGGCGACGGCGCGCGCCATGGCGGCGGAAGGCGCGGAAGTGGCCGTGCTGGATCGCGACCACGCGGCCGCCAGCGAGGTCGCGTGGAAGATTTCCAAGACCGCGCTCGCCGTCGCCTGCGATGTCACCAAACCGGACGAAGTGGCACGCGCCTTCGACGACGTGGCGAAGGCATTCGGCGGGGTGGACATAGTGGTATCGAACGCCGGGGCGGCCTGGCAGGGCCGCATCGGTGAGCTCGACGATGAAACGCTGCGCAAGAGTTTCGAACTCAACTTCTTTGCGCACCAGCAGGTGGCACAAAACGCGGTGCGCATCATGCTGGCGCAAGGCACCGGCGGCTGCCTGCTGTTCAACACCTCCAAGCAGGCGATCAATCCCGGCAAGGAGTTTGGGCCGTACGGCTTGCCGAAGGCGGCGACCCTGTTCCTGATGAAGCAGTACGCGCTCGATTACGGCAAAGACGGCATCCGCGCCAATGCCGTGAATGCCGACCGCATCCGCTCAGGCCTGCTGACCGATGAGATGGTGGAGAAGCGCGCCAAAGCCCGTGGCGTCTCTCCTGAGCAATATATGGGCGGCAATCTGCTGGGCCGCGAAGTGTATGCGAGCGAAGTGGCGGAAGCGTTCGTCTACCTGGCGCACGCCGAAAAAACCACCGCCGCCGTGATCACTGTCGATGGCGGGAATATCGAGGCAAGCTTGCGCTAGTCCATGTAGGTATCGCGCCGCCCGATTCAGCCCACTGATTGGCAGTCATGGCGCTCCCACGGGGAATCGAACCCCGGTTTCAGCCTTGAGAGGGCCGCGTCCTGACCGCTAGACGATGGGAGCGTCCGCAGCGGTGGCGATTAAAACCACAGCCGCGCTGCCGGATCAACAAAGCCGCTGTTGTGAGCATTTCCCGCCCTGATAGGGAGCCTGGGGCTGGGACCCGGTTCTTCGGGTGTAACTCTTACTTTGGCGCGATCACCCGGCTTACCACCCGGCCGGAGGCATCGTCGATGATTTCGATTTCCTCGCCCTGGTCGGTCTTCACGCGCAGAATGACGTGACCGGCATCGGTTTTCATATCGGTGATCTTCGCGCCCTCTTTCAGCTGGAAAATCTGCGGAACGTCCGTCACCGTTTGCGGCCGGTTGCGATTGGTGAGGCGCCAAACGAAGCCCACGATGAGCGCAAGCAGCGCAAGAACAATAAGCACGCCAAGAATGATGACGAGGGCCCGCGCCGCGCGGTAGCTTGCGGTGGTGCGCGGATCGATATCGTTGGCGGGAGCGGTGCCGGACAAGTCTGACAATGCGAATTCCTCCGTGGACGGAACAGAGCGCAAGTCTGCGGTTGCCGAAGAGCAGGCGGGCCAGCGGCTGGACCGCTTTCTCGCCGGCGCGCTCCCGGATTTAAGCCGTTCCCGGCTGCAGGCGCTCCTTGCCAGCGGCGCTGTGACACGCGGGCATCAAACGATAGGAGACGGCAACACGCGGGTCAAACCCGGTGAAATCTATGTGGTTCAGGTGCCGGAGCCGGCGCCGGCGCTGCCTGTGGGGCAGGATATTCCCCTGACGGTCGTGTACGAAGACGGGGACCTGATCGTCATCGACAAGCAGGCGGGGCTGGTGGTGCATCCGGCTGCCGGCAATCCGGACGGCACGCTGGTGAATGCGCTGATCGCCCATTGCGGCACATCGCTCGCCGGCGTCGGCGGCGTGGCGCGGCCCGGCATCGTGCACCGTCTCGACAAGGACACCAGCGGCTTAATCGTGGCGGCGAAGAACGACCGCGCCATGGCGAGCCTTGCCAAACAGTTTGCAGCCCACACTATCGAACGCGCCTACAACGCCGTGGCGTGGGGCGCGCCGCGGGCCGGCGATGGCGTGATCGAAGGCGATATTGGGCGCAACCCGTTCGACCGCAAACGCATGGCGATTGTGCGAAACCAGGGCAAGCCCGCGCGCACGCGCTACCGCATGCTCGAGCGCTACGGCGGCGAGGCGCGCGCGTTCGCCAGTTTGATCGAATGCCGTTTGGAAACAGGGCGCACGCACCAGATCCGCGTGCATCTGGCGCATCTTGGCCATCCGCTGATCGGCGATAAGGTATACGGCCGCGCGCGCAAGCCGCCGCGGGCGAAAACCGAAGCCGAGCAGATTGCCTATACCGCCGCCGCCGAATTTCCGCGGCAGGCGCTGCACGCATGGCTGCTGGGTTTTCAGCATCCCAGTACACACAAGCACATGCGCTTCGAATCGAAATGGCCGGAACACTTCGCCGCGTTGATTGCGGCATTGCGCGGTCTGAACCAGTAAGCGGATCGGTTTATATCTTCTGGTCGTATTCGCCGACTTCGGGATGTTTCGAGAGGCGGGTGTCGAGATCGTGGAACATGGCCCGCATGTTTGCTTCCGACGCGGGGCTTTCCACCACCACCACCAACGAAGGTTTGTTCGACGAGGCGCGCACCAAGCCCCAGGTGCCATCTTCCAGCACCACACGCACCCCATTCACGGTGATCAGATGCGCAATCTTCTGGCCGAGGATTTTCTCGCCGCGTTTCTGCAGGTCTGTGTATTCCTGCGTCAACG